>JBIIIT010000018.1:0-8587 GCA_044234435.1 Candidatus Saccharimonadia bacterium
ACCCAAGAACTGCACCCTAACCTTTTCAATATCATTTAGGTTATGTGCATTGCTTAATTGATCGTGGAAATCTTTTAAAATCTTCTCCATTATTAAGCCTCTCTTCTGGTTCTAAAAAAGACCTCGACAAGGATAACAAGTAGGAGTAGTAAAATTATATCCCTCCAATTTAAACTTCTGAGACTTGATAAGGCCAGTAGTAATGTCAGACTGAATGCGAGAATAGATCCAGTTCTAGCTGATGACAACAATAACCTCTTTTTAGATTCGGCATTATTTCTTCTAGCCAGATATAAGCTCAAGGTAGTTATACTAGAAATCATTAGCAGCACATCGATAAACCAAAAGGTAACTCCACCCGGGCCAAGCTTTGTAGGATTTGTCATAAATATAGCAACCACAAATACTGCCAAACTTACAAAAGCAACGATTGAAATAATCACTATTAAACCTGAGACTTTATTTTTCATAAGATAAAGATTATTATTGCACAGCTGTCAAATATAGTACAGAGCACAAAAAGTTAGATCAATAAATGAACAAATAAAAATTATAATTGAATAAGTTTATTTTATACTACTCAGTAACTCAACAAATGAACTACTTTTTTAACCACATCTTGTGAATAAATAAATTATTTACTACCAAGTTCTTACGACTATCAACAACTACCTAACTTAACTGTGGATAAGTGATGCAAAAAGCAATACATTGTAATAATTACTATATAGACAAAAAATAACTCTAATTACGCAAATACAAACTTGTTCTAATTGCTTATTTATTACAGTCTTTGCAGGTTGATATTGGTCAGATAGCCAAGATTTGTATTATTGCTACTAAAAAAGCCACCCTGTACAAATGGGTGGCGAAAATATCATTAAATGGTTACGGGCCGATTCAAATGCCCTAATATGTTTAGAAACAAACTTGGCATGTATCGGCCCGGTATGGTGATCCTAACTGGGTGCTAAGATCTAGAAGGTGCAACTGCTTTTTAATTATGTTATGGAACAAATACTGCAGCTGTCGCTTCCCAACCATCGGTTCGGGACTTGACCAGGATACAACCTTCTTTAAAAGAAGACTATGTCCTGGTCAAATTCCATCGGGTATGGAGTCTAACTCCCCCTGAGCATAATGACTGCACTCAGACAAACCCTACGACAGTAAGGAAGTTCTGGTACAAAAAACAAGGGGGTTGCTTTTTGTATCCAGAAATCCCTTACCGTCAACTTAACTGGTGGAAACTTTTTAGAGTTCAAGCTCCACTTATGGAGGTATTTTATATGGCATGGATTTTTGTTTTTGTTTTTAATGAACTTAATATGAATATAGTATAGCATTATGCTTATGCTTATGTCAATGCTTTTTATTGAGTTTTTTTATTTTTACTCTGTAAAAATGTGTTTATTTTTTACAACAAGCCTATTTTTAATTTAACTTCAGTTACTTTTTTGTTGGCTATTTCGCTCGCTTTTAAGTTTCCTGCGGCCAAAATCCTTAGTAGCTCAGCCTCGTCGTCCCTATATTTATGAAATTCCTTTTGCAAGACCGACAATTTGTCTGCAACAAGCTCGCCTAGATCTTGCTTGAACTCGCCATATCCCTTTCCTTCATATTGCCTCTCAACTTCTGAGGGTGTTTTATCCGCAAAACTGCAATAGATTTCTATTAGGTTAGATACTGAGGGCTTGGTGGTTTTATCATATCTTATCTGGGTATCCGAATCCGTTACTGCTCTTTTAAACTTCTTAATCACGGACTCAGCCGGCTCAGACAATGCCACAAAGCTGTCAGGATGGTCGCTTTTGCTCATTTTAACTGTCGGGTCGTCTAACCCCATTATCCTCGCGCCAATTTTTGGTGTTGTTGCCTTTGGTATAGTAAATGTCTTACCGTAGAGATTATTGAATCTGTTGGCTATGTCTCTGGTTAGTTCAACATGCTGTATTTGATCTTCACCAACAGGAACCTCGTCCGAGTCATAAAGCAGAATATCTGCAGCCATCAATACGGGATAATTAAATAGTCCGGCAACTTGACCTTCAGCACCAAGCTTCTTTGACTTATCTTTAAACTGAGTCATTCGGTTAAGCTCACCCATTGTTACGTAATTGTCTAATATCCAGAAGAGCTCGCTATGAGCCGGGACCATAGATTGGATTAAGATTATAGATTTATTTGGGTCTATACCAATAGTTAATAGCCACGCCGCTAAGTCTAATGTTCTTCTTCTTATTTCTTCAGGCTTCTGTCTAATTGTAAGAGCATGCGCATTTGGAACAAAGAAAATGCTCCTGACATCCTTTTTCTGGCTCGTAGACCATCCCTTCATTGCGCCAATATAGTTGCCGATTGTCATTTCGCCTGTTGGCTTGAGTCCTGAAAATACCGTTTTCATACGTTTATTATACATTAACAATAGTTAGTCTTCGATATTTGGCTTTTCTAAAAGCATTGGATCTACTACCTCCTCTGCTCCAGCTATCTTAACAACATCCTTATCTATCTTTTTAAGTTCTTTGTGGGCATTATTGTAATGATTAACCGTGGTACCCAGAGAGTTGCCGAGTTTATGCATAAACTGCTCATAGCTTTTAATGTGTCTTCCAAGCATTCCTACTCTTTTTTGGATTTCCTTAGCCTGCTCCTCGATTTGTAAACTTCTAAGTCCCTGAAGTACGGTTTGCAGATAGGCCATAAAGGTGGTTGGGCTTACAATTATTACCTTTTTCTCCTGAAAGGCATATTCTATAAGATCTCTTGAGGCTGTATCGGCAACACCTATCTTGTTGGTAAGTAGATCATTATAAATTGCCTCCGAAGGTATAAACATAAATGCGAAATCCATAGTGTTCTCAGAAGGTCTAATATATTTGGAGGTTTCATCTATTCTGGATTTTAAGTCCTGTTTAAATTTTTTAATTAGAGCTTCCTTGGTACTCTTATCTTTTTCCTCTACTAGACGATTATAGTTTTCTAGACTAAATTTGGAATCAATAGGTAATATTTTATCTTTTTCCAAAAATATAACTGCGTCTACGGTCTCCCCGTCATTAAATTTGTATTGAAGCTTGTATCTTCCAGCAGGAAGAACATTATCCAGAACAGTCTGAAGGTAATACTCGCCCAGAACTCCCCTTTGCTTGGGGTTTTGCAACACATTTTGCAAGGTCTTTAATTCATCAGCCACATCAACTACCCGCTTATTTGTTTCATCTAGCTTGGTAAGCCTTTCAGTCACGTCAGAAATAAGCTTAGAAGATTCGCTCATCTGTCTTTGAACGCTTTCTTGCATTGCAGAATTGTTCTTATCTATTCGCTCGTTCATATGCGATTGTGTCTGATTGATCAATTGCTGAATCCCTTGCAAATCTTGCTTCAATAGAGACAAGGCATCTCCACTGGCTTCATTTTTCTTGTTGATCAGCAGATAAATAACGCCTGCTAAAGAGATAAGTATTAAAGCTAGCAATGATATTAATAAAATATTCATAACAATTTAATAATACTATAAATATTATTTTTTTGCGAACAAATAACGAATAAAGCAGCCCTGCATAATTAATGTGCTCTTTAAATTAATAATTATTTGATATAACCAATAATAAATTTAACAGATATAAAACAGTTTAATTTAACGTGTAGCTAGTGCTATAGCACCAATTATGTTTTAAATTAACTAATCGTTCAGAGATCTTAAATATGTCACCGATGCAACCATTAAAAAACCAACCAGTGCTAGCATTAATCCAAACTGGGCATAGATAATGATCAAAAATAAGAATCCGCCTGAAGGGATTAAATCAGCCAATGGGCTGTCTGTCGTAATATAGCTAATTATCTGCATCAATATGAATGAACCCAGTGCAAAAAGCAGATATTGCCTGGTTTTTGTACGACTTAGCTTTTTGGCAGCTATTTTTACAGACTCTTTAGAAGGCTTCTTTGAGTATTTTGTCTTTCCGGAAGATAAATTAACACTATTAGAACGTCTTTTGACTTTTCTTGTAGTCTTTTTTATTCTGCTCATGCTTATATTTTACTCTTTTTGTTTTTATAGTCCAGATATCCACCAAGGAATTTTAATTTTTACAGTTTTCCTCCTGGGTTTATAGATATTTTCAGGGCCGAAATGCTTTTCTAGGATTCTAATCCAATTGCTATCCAGCCATTGTTTCTGGGCTACATACATATCCTCTAGGCCTCTTTCGGCAAACTCCTTTCGAATTACGCCCCCTCGGTGCGGGTGCTTCTGCTTTTGTTCGTGCATTGAATTAAACCCGTGTGCATGATGCGTCATTTCATGAACAATTGTGGCTATTACAACATGCTCGGGAACTTCTGAATCCTGATAAATTTGGTTTATTGTTATAATCGATAGATTTCTATCATTTTTATCAAGCCCTATCGAGCCTAATCGCCTTTTTGCTTTTCTACCATACTTAATCTTAACTTCATTAACCTTCTCTACGTCAGAAAAGTGGTTCAACCATACAAAATCCAGCATGTTTTCTAGCCATTGTTGATTACGATAACTTGATGAGTCCTTTTTCATATCAAAAATTTATCAAAGTCGACATAATTTTCACCTTTTTCATCAAATTCCATATTTTTAATTCCTTTTACTGCTTTTTCGATCAGCTCTAGGGTTTTTGCATTATCAACTTTGGTGTTTTTGCCAACCAAACCATCCTCTATAAACTCAAGGCTTGTCGACGAAACTGGACTTTGCTGTAATTTTTCCCAAGAAAGCGCGTAAATTCCAAGCTGGATGCTCTGTTTGGCTTTTGTATCTGCCTTTTTCTGATCTTTAACCCTAGAAGTTTTAAAGTCCCTGATTTCGGTTCCTTCATCAGAGCCCAGAACAATATCGTATCTTCCAGAGATAACGGTTTTTAATTCAGTCAGCTGAAGCTCAAATGGCTGCTCAATAGAAATCGGTTTGAAACCATCATTTTTGTGTCTTTCTATATATTCCGCAATTACTTTTTTGCCATTTTCAAAAAGAGTCTTTTCGTGCTCTACTGACACAAAGCCCTCGCTACTCCACGAAGACTCGTAAACTTTTAAAACGTCTGAGACTTTAACTGGCTTCTCTTTGAGTCGATATTTATAATAATGTTCGAGCGCGGCGTGCATACTTGAACCATATACAAGGCTATGAAAAGGTCCCTTCGGCAGATGCAGAACATGAAATAACCAAAATTCCTTTGGTGAGCGCAAATAATCAGCAATTTGATTAGTAGTTAGATATAGCCAATCTCCCTTGAAAAGCCTAGAGAGAATCTTCTCCTTTTCAATTTTCTTTTCAATAGGTTCAAAGCTGGCCAACAATTCCGACATGCTGCGCTGTGAAGGTACAGTCTGGGCTTTAGTAAGCCAATCTTTACCAAGCGACTCAACCACAAAGCGAGAAACCTTTTTATCTCTTTTTAACCCGTGATCTTTAGCATAGCTCAAAAATAAATGCTGACGAGCCCTTGTTAGTGCGACATAAAAAAGCCTTCTCTCTTCCTGAAACTGATCGCCACTTGCTGGGTCAATGATTTCGGCAGGAATCCTCACTCTTTCTCCACGATTATAAGATGGAAAGGTTTGCTCGGTTAATTCGGGTAAAAATACATGGTCAAATTCAAGGCCTTTAGCTTTATGTACAGTCATAATCTGTACTCCTGAAATATCCAAGGGCGAAATATCACTCATTACGTCGGCTGAGGACTGCCTTATTTCATCTAGATACTCACAAAGCTCTGTAAGTGAAGGGTTCGATGAAGCGATCTCGAATTGCTTTACTAATTTGAAAAAATCAGTCATGTACTGCACTTCTAATGCCATATCTATTGAGCTAGCTGATTCATCCAAAGCTTTTTTGAGAAAACCACTGCTTTTCACCGCCCTGAAAAGAACTTCTCCAGCTGTGTAATCAGGAATCATCTCTCTCCAGGAAACGATACTATTAAGAGCCTCATCAAGCCAAGACTCCTTATCGACATCTTCTATAAGATATTGGTACAAGCTCTTATTGATGCGTTTTGATTTTGAAGAATATTCGATTATTTGATGTATGTCATTCTTATTAAACAGCCCACTAATCAATAATTGATACAAAGCCGAAGAATCTGACGGATCAGCTATTGATTTTGACAGTACAACCATCATTTTTACGCTTTTTTGATCAAACAAATCAACATCCTGATGAACATGATAGGGAATTTTTTGCTTTTGGAGCTCTAAAATGTATGATTTTATCTGGTTATTCTTCCTCAGTAAAATAGCAATTTCCTTAGTCTCCACACCTGATTCAATAAGCTCTGATATTTTATCGACCAGACCTTCAGATTCCCCTAGTTTGTTTCCGTATTCACTTATACTAACTTTGGCCTCTGGATATTTGTGAGATGTTAATTTTTTATCAATCGATTCTGATACTTCTAGGCGTTCAGGGTTGTTAAATTGTATTAAATCATACCCAGCATCGAGTATTGCTTGTCCGCTTCGGTAGTTATCTTTTAAAACAACTAGCTTACTATCAGCAAAACTACTCCTAAAAGATAAAATATTTTGAACTGAAGCTCCCCTAAATCGATATATTGCTTGATCATCATCGCCTACCACCATAATATTTTTATCTTTATTTAAAAGTTCCAGTATTATTTGCATTTGAATCGAATTCGTATCTTGATATTCATCTACCAAAATGTATTTATAGCGATTTTGGAGCTCTTTTCTAATGGTTTTTCGATTTTTTAATAAATGTTGTAATTTTAATAACAAATCACCAAAATCTAAGCTGTTTTTAGCGTCGCAAATGGCAGAATATTTTAAATAAATTTCGGAAAGATCAGGCATCGACTCGTTTTCTTCGCCTTCATTGGTATTTTTTAATTTAGACACTCTGCTGGCAAATTCTTCTGCACTTATACCCTCGTCTTTAAGTCTTGATATTGCACTTTTAATCGAAGAAATAAATCCAAAAGGGTCATTCTGGGGACTAAAATACTTAAATTGCGTATTCGAAAGCACTTCTTGAAGGATTATTGTCTGCTGAACATCTGTGAGCAGCTGAAACTCCGGGCTTATCCCAGCATCTAGCGCAAATTCTCGCATTATCCTATCGGCCAAGGCATGAAATGTCATAATCTGAGTATCAAGATAGCCATAAGGAAGCAATTCATCCACTCTTTGCTGCATTTCTGCTGCAGCCTTATCGGTAAACGTTAGGGCGAGTATTTCCTCGGGCTTTGCTTTGCTGCCTAGAATTAATCGGGCTACCCTTTGAGTTATAACTGCCGTCTTTCCTGTTCCAGCACCTGCAACCACCAATATGGGTCCACTGTCATGGTTAATTACCTCTAGTTGCTGTCTGGTGAATTTTAATTCTTCTGATTTTTTCATAGTCTTATAATACCCTATTGCAATCAGATGTTATAATAGTCCCAAAGAGGGATTATGGAAAATATCAAGTTCAGTACTAGTCATTTACAAATAAACCATTCAAATAGATCTTCTAGATCCAACGAATGCTTTGCTATTGGCTTTGAGCCAGATGAAAAAAACTTATCGACTACTGGCAATCTTTATCTGCTGTATGAAAACCCTAACAGTAACAAAAAAATTAATTTTGAAAAAATAATTGAGTCTTGCGGGGAAGCATTTTATGAAAAAAGTGATAACTTTAGTTTTGAAGAAAGATTTAAGGAAGTCCTTAAAACAATAAATTCATTCTTAAAAAACCAAGACCCCACAAACATAGTAATAGTAGCCACCTCTCTTGATAAAATGCTTTTTTCGGATATCGGTACTGCTACATTTATGCATATTAGAGGCAATTCATCGACAAATTTATCCTCAAAAACAAGTTCAAGCACTTTTAAGGAAATTGGCCAGGGCAAACTTCATAAAAAAGACAAAATAATCATTGCAAGTAGTGAAGTAATAAATAAAATCAACAAGAAAGACCTGTCTGTAATGGTAGCAAAGCAGCCTCTTGATGAGTTTGAAAAACAACTATCAGACGCTATGCAGGCCGGAGAAGCGGCTTTGTCGTATAGTACCCTTTTAATAAGTGCAGACGAACAGGTTAAGGATATTGCCCCTTCAGTAAATACTCAGGATAACAGCAAACCAATCAGTGATGCCAAATTCAAATCCTTGATGCTAGAAATAAAAAGATCTATCAGAGATGGCGGTTCAAAAGTGAAACAAAAAGCTAAAGGGCTTAGAAAGAATAATACTAAAATCACTTCAGAAATCGCCTCCAAAACTAAGTCTGGATGGACGGCTGTTTGGTCTAAATACATCAATCCTAACCCTAAACAAGCAATTATCGTTGTTTTAATAACAATATTAATTATTGGATTGATTATATTCTTATCTAGCAGCGCAAATTCAAAGCCAAAATCTATAAATCAACTTGAAAATGCACAGGCATTGATTTCTAGCGCTAAAGAATCGTTAAGCAAGAACAATCAGGCTTCTGCGCAAGAGAGCATCGACAAGGCCGAGCAGATTCTTAGTAAAATTAGCCCATCAGAATCTAAAAAGCTGGACCAGCTAGAGAAGGATAAAAAAATCAGCTCAG
>JBIIIT010000019.1:0-8555 GCA_044234435.1 Candidatus Saccharimonadia bacterium
GAAGAATCCAGTAGCGCTGGAGTCCGTAGAATAAAAGCTGTAATCGAATAATTATTTTATTTTTAAGTAAGCCATTGCTAAAAACCCAACACCCATTCCGATGGCGCCACCAACAGCAACTTGATTAATCAAAAAGCCTATTCCGCCCCCAATAAACATGCAGCCTACAAAAACAAGTCCTGAAATATCTTTTAGTTCTTTAGATTTTTTCTTTGCCATAAATTAAGTATAGGCTCTTTAAGTTAATAATTAAACCGAAAGTGTTCGACTAAGTCTTTGTAATATGTTTTCACCTAGGCTTTGAGAACCAATTATGTCTAATCCTAGGTTTGCTAGGCCCATCGGGGTGATATCTTGTGGGCTATTTAGCTTGCCGGTAGCATCCTTAACTCTGTTAACCTCTTTAGGACTTACAAAATCAATGGTTGGTTTGCGAGCAAAAGCAGAATTTTTGTGCCAGTCTTCTTTGGTGAGGGCTTTTTTTATTTCCGGTAGAGCACTTCCACCCCCGCACAAAAGTATTCGAGGGGGTAAATGGTCGAGCTGATCAAATTCACCTAGAGCAAGTTCCACTCCAGATAGCCAAACTTCGATATCGCCTGCCAAGGCTTCTTTGACTGCTTTTTCGCGTTTTTCATCTAAGTCTCCGGCCGAGTATTTTAGCTTGATTTCTTCTGCTTCATCAAAACCAACGCCAAGGCTAGTTGAGATTCTTTTAGTAAAGCTTCGTCCTCCAATTGCAAACATCTGAGTTCCTTGAACTCCGCCATTATTCACTACGGCAATATCGCTTGTGCCGCCCCCAATATCTATAAAAATTGCCGAAAATTCGGTACTGTCGTCAGCGCCAACGCTTTTTGCAACAGCAAATGGCTCGGCTGCGATATTAATGCAATTAAGATCCAAGTCTGATGCCACTGTCTGAAGCGCACCTAAATGCACCATTGGAGCGAAGGCATTGAATACTTGAATGGTTACATCTTTTCCTTGGAAGCCGATTGGGTTGGTTACCCGGTAACCATCAATTTTTACATCTACCACGGCAGCATTAACAAGCTTTACGTCCATATCATCACTGCCAGTCTCCCAGCGGAGTTGCTTTCGAACGTTTTGTAATGCTTGCTTTTGAATGCGTCCAATAATATCTTGTAGCTCCGCCATATCAATTCTTACATCCGGCTTGCTTCGACGGTAACTGACACTAGTTGTCCCTCCCTTGACTAGCTCTCCAGCAATACCTAGTACCGCATCTTTTGCCACTACCTCGGCCTGCTCTTCGGCTTTGCGAAGGGCGGCATCACAGTTATCCACAACACCTGCAATATCGGTTACAGCCCCGTTGGCCATATCGGTAAGTCTTTGGCGTTTTTTACCCGTACCAATTATCTCTACGAATTGTTCAGTTTTGCCGGTCTCTTCATTTGTCTTTTCTTTGACCTCGCCTATTAAAGCCTTCACAAATTCAGTGCCAATATCTAAAGATACTATATATTTTTGTTCGGACTTCTTTTTGATAGTTGGTAGTTTTAATTTCATCAAATATATTGTAACGCTTATGTATGGGTTTTTGCTAGACTAATGACTTTCTAAAACATTTATGCTAGACTACTTGCCAGTTCCTTTAAAGGAGGTAGGTTGTCTGTTGCATCAGCAGTCAAGACGACAGTCGGCACAGTAAATAATGTTTCTCGTTCAGGGTTTGTTATTGCCGCTAAGCCAATTGTTAAAATTCTCTACCCATATCGCAAATTTTGGCTCGTGCGCAATCTGCCAAATATCATCAGCAGCTTGCGTCTTCCAATTTCTTTGATAGTAGTTTGTTTAATGGTTTATCCAAATTACATCAATGAAAACACTCAAGGTCTATATGTAAGTCTTGGGGTAATGCTCTTGGTGCTGCTTAGCGATGGTTTTGACGGAGCCCTTGCTAGAGGCCTGGAGTCAGAAAGTCGTTATGGAAAAGCAGTCGACCCATTGGCAGATAAAGTATTTTACATCTCTATGGTTGCTTGTCTGCTGGTTGGCGGGTGGCAAATTATCAATCACGAGATCGTGATTATTATGTCGGTTTTCATGCTTGTAGCAATTTATTATGAGATCAGACTCGTAATGATTGCGGTAGTCACCGACAAAGAATGTCGCCTGCGCCATTCTGCAGAGCCTGTTGGAGCAAATATGTGGGGTAAAGCGAAGTTTGCCCTACAAGCGACGGCTGGTTTTGTAGGCTTTGGCTTGCCCTGGCTGACAGCTGGCTTTTCTCTGGCTTTGTGCTTTGTGGTTTTATCGCTACCACTTGCCCACATGAGCCTTAGGGGGCACCAGCTCGATCTTGAAGCGATTAAGGCTAAGCCTAAGTTACAATAAGCACTCTTTTTTAGAGTGCTTTTTTATTTTTGTCACTTAATTAGAGATTATTGTGTTTAATCAGCTTGAGGGTTAATAACTTAAAGTACTTGAGGTATAATTAATAATATGTCACCAAAAGATAAAAAATCAGACAACCAAGGCGTTTTGTATTTAGATGCCGATACAGAAATAACAGAGGCAATCGAAAAGCTCAAGAAGTCTACAGAAGATGAGGTTAGAATTGTAGTCCCATCTAGGTCGGGACTTTTGCAAAGCCAAGTTAATGTGAAGCTTTTAAAGAAAGCCGCCAAAGATTCTAAAAAAGATTTGGTCTTGGTCACCAACGATAAGATAACGAAAAATCTCGCTGGAGCGGCAGGTATTGCAGTTGCTTCGAGTGTTCGAGCCATGCCGCACGTGCCAGATGTCGAAGAGCTCAAAGCCAAGCCTTCAGAAAATATCACCCTAGAACAGGAACCGGCGGAAAAGCCGCAAAAAACCAAGAGTAGCTCCAGCTCCAAATCAGAAGGCTTTCAGCCTAAGCACATAAGTTTAAGTGACGAAGATGAACAGCCAATCAAAGAAGAAAAACTTGAAAAGAGTCGTAAAGAAAAAAAATTGCCTGATTACGGCAAATTAAATAAGAGGATATGGTTTGTTGGCGGGGCAATTGCTCTTGTCATTCTTTTTGTCTTGGGTGCAATATTTTTGCCTACTGCCAAGGTTAACTTGCTTGCAAAAGCCAAAAAAACAAGCTTGAACTTCAATTTTATTTTAGATTCTTCTGCGTCGCAGTCGGATACTGCCACACAGACTCTGGCTGCACAAAAACTAGAATCCACCAAAGATGTGACATTTCAGGTGACTGCTACTGGCAGAAAAGAAGTCGGAAACAAGGCCACTGGTACTGTGTCGGTTAGAAATTGCGATGATACCTCTCAAAGAAGCCTTCCTTCCGGCACAAGCTTAAGCGCAAACGGCAAAACTTTTGTTACAGCCCAAGCAGCGACTATTCCGGCTGGAACTGCAGGCGGAGGTGTAGTCAACTGCTCAACGGCTGTTGATGTACAAATTACCGCTACAGCGCCTGGAGAGAGCTTTAATCTAGGCTCGACAGCATTTAGTGTTAATGGACTAAGTAGTTTGTTCAAGGCTACAGGCTCAACGAGCGGCGGTACTACAAAGACAATCACAGTATTGTCTGCCGAAGATGTTGCCAATGCACGCAAGCAAGCTCAACAAGAAGCCGAGTCTGGCAAGGACGATCTAAAGAAAAAAGCTGGCTCAGATCAGCAGCTATTTACTCAAACAATTCAGTCTGATTTTGATTCCTTTAGCACCTCTGTCCAAGAAAATAATGAGGCAGATAAAGTTACCGTTAACGCCAAGGTTAAGTACACAGGCTTTGCAGCTAAAAAAGATGATGTTAATAAACTGTTTGATTTACAAGTTGAAGAAGAAATCAAAGGTGGTAAAGAAATTTACCAAAATGGATCAGAGGATGGGACGTATTCTGTTTTGAAGCAGTTCAGCCCAGAAAAAGTCCAACTTAACGTTAAAACCAGCGCATTTTACGGTGACCCAATAGATAAAAAAGAAATAGCCAAATCTGTTGCAGGCAAGCCTGTCAAGGAAGTAGCAACGATAGTTAAGCAAAAGGGCGATCAAATTACAGGAGCAGAAGTTGAAACGTGGCCAGGAATGATTCCAAATATGCCAATACTCTCTGGTAAAATAACGGTCGATATTAAAGTAACAACCGATTAATGGAACTATCCCAACAAGACTATTTAGACACAATTTTATCCTTCGATTATGGAAACGCACGCATTGGCCTTGCAATAAAATATGCTGAAGAAAACGCTGTTGAGCCTCTTATTACATTAAAAAACGACAAAGACTTGTGGCCTACTATCGAAGATTTATTAAATCTTCACCAGCCCGATTTAGTAGTGGTGGGTAGACCTCGCAATTTAGAAGGAGAAACCACCAAGCAAACACTACTCGCAGAAGAGTTTGCCAGTAAATTGTCTAAGCTTTACAATAATAAAATAGAGTTAATCGATGAAGCCCTCTCAACAGAACAAGCCAAAGCAAGAATCCCCAAGAGTCTCTCCAGCAGAAGCAGAGAAGTCATCGACCAATATGCAGCCTGCATTATCCTCGAATCCTACCTCAAAGAAAAATAAATCAAAAGCCAAATGGATTATAACAGCGGTTCTGGCAATCATTTTGGTTATAATTGTGTCTTTATTTTTCTGGGCAATAGTTGCTGTAAACTCTCCTAAGGATTCCAAAAACACCACAAAAGTACCATTTGAAGTGAAATCAGGCAGTGGTGTTGATGAAATTGCTGAAGATCTATTTAAGAAGGGCCTTATAGCTGATAAAAATATATTCATTTTATATTCCAGGCTTGGCCCATCTAGGGGCAGCTTGAAGCCAGGGATCTATCTTTTTAGTCCATCAATGAGCTTATCTAGAATTGCCGATTCAATTGGTTCAGGAAATATTGCTTCTGAGAAGGTAACGTTTTTAGAGGGTACAACAATTGCTCAGATGTCCAGAAAATGGGCCCAGCAAGATCTGGGTACCGCACAGAGCTTTGTAGATGCTTCTAATCTGCAAAATACCTATTCCCAGGGCTTTCTTCAGTACAGATTGAATAAACAAAGCCTAGAGGGCTATCTATTCCCTGCAACCTATGATGTTATTTATGGTACGACAGCTCAATCGCAAATAAATACCATGCTAAACAGCTTTGAAAAACAGGTTATACCTAAGCTACCGGAGCAATACCAGAACTCAACTAAACTTGGCGAATTAATCACGCTCGCGTCTATCGTTGAAAAGGAGGCCAGAACCACAGAGGATAGAAAACTAGTCGCAGGAGTGTTTTATAATCGCTTAAATAAGGGTATGAAATTAGAAAGCGACGTAACCATTAACTACATCACCGGAAAGACCGCTACACAAGCGGCAGATCTAAAAATTGACTCTTTATATAATAGTTATCTTTATCGTGGGCTTCCCCCAACCCCTATCTGTAACCCAAGTCTTGACGCTATTTTGGCTACCGCAAATCCCACCAATAATGATTATATTTTCTTTATAGCAGATAAGAATGGGGTAGTCAGATATGCTAAAACCTACGAAGAACACCAAAAAAACATAGACAAATACCTTAATCAGTAATATTCCCCTTTATATAAAGCAAAATATGGCACTTGACACTACTTTTAAGGCTTGGTAGACTATACCCACGTAAATTTAAAGGATAAGCAGTTATCCAAGTTCTACGTGAGTAGTTTTTGAGAGTTTATTTTTTTAGGTTTACCTGCATCAGTTTATCAGATTTAGGAGATTAATTTTCGGTCGAAAACTCCGGCCTAGCAGTAAGTTAGGGACAGATAAGCCGCAGTCTACAAGTACCAATTCCGACAGTAACGACTAACAGGTACAAAGGAGAGACTTATTAGTAGAAAAGTAGTAGGATTTCCCCTTCAAGTGCGTCCAGAAAATTTCGTGGGCGTGGGGCAACAGAACTTTTCTCAAACAAACAGTGATGAAGCCAAGGCTTCACCTAAAACTGAAGAACTCAAATCAGCCAAGACTGAAAGTCAAGGCAATAATTTTGTTAAACGTAATAATAAATTAGGTCGCTACAGCTTCCACGCTGCGGCTATTCTTGCTGTTATTGCTGTAGCAGTAGCAGGTAGAATTGGCAGTAGCCAGGCTATTAGCACAAAAGGGGCAGGCTCTACCAAGGACCAAACCTCTATGATTACTACTGGTGCAATCTTGGCAAGCAGTACAAAGAGTGTAATTGCTGAAGATGTAGCCCAAAAAGCCCAAGACTTAACCAATATGAGCTCGCTGGCAACATCTGGTGAAGATTTCCTATCAAATCGATCGGCTGTTTTGGCTGCAGGGGCACCAAGTCGTGAGATTATCTCTTACAAGGTTAAGGAAGGCGATACACTTTCAACAATCTCAGCTAAATTTAATATCACCACCGATACTATTAAGTGGGCTAACGATATTAGCAATGAAGACAGCATTAAGCCAGGTAACGATCTAGTAATTCTACCTGTTAATGGTATTTTGCATACATCACAGGATGGAGATGACGTACTGGCCTTGGCTAACAAGTATCAGAGTAACGCAGCTCTTATAGAGAATTTCAACGGGCTAGAGGGCAAAGCTCCAACTGCAGGTACGAAGTTAATTATTCCTGACGGTGTAAAGCCAGCCCCAGTAATTCCTGCTGCAGTTGCTGCTACTAGCAATCGAAATATAGCCGCTGGAGCGTCGAATGCTGGCAGCTCATTTGGAACCTTCAAGGGTGGTCTGGCTAATACCTATACTAGAGGCCAATGTACCTGGTATGTTGCCAGCCGAAGACCTGTTCCAAGTAATTGGGGTAATGCAATTAGCTGGTATTACAACGCCCAAAGAGCAGGCTTTGCAACCGGAAGTGCACCAAGAGCCGGTGCAATCGGATGGGAAAGAAGTAACCACGTAGTTTATGTTGAATCAGTAAATAGTAATGGAACAGTCAATATATCTGAAATGAACTGGGGTGGACGTCCTGGCGTGCTACACACCAGAACCGAACCAGCAAGTAGATTCTTATACATTTACTAAAATTAATAAATAAGACCCCCTCAAAGGGGTCTTATTTAGTTATGGTAGTTATCCCGTAATAATGCTATAATGTCAAGATGTTTACAGATGTAGTATCAGTGAGAATACAAGCAGGCAAGGGCGGCGATGGCGTTGTTAGCTTTCATCGAACTCGTGGAAATGCCAAAGGTGGCCCAGACGGAGGAGACGGGGGCGCCGGTGGTAATGTTGTAGTAGTTGCTGATCATAATACCAACACCCTCTCTAAATACCGAGCCAGCAAGCTTTGGGAAGCTGAAAATGGTACAGACGGATCAAGCGGCAAGAAGCGTGGCCGCAAAGGAAATGATATTGAGCTAATTGTCCCTCCCGGAACAGTAATAATGGAAGACGACAAAGTCCTTGCTGATCTTGAAAAGCAAGGTGATGAAGCAATTATTGCCCATGGTGGAAGGGCTGGCTTTGGTAACGCTCATTTTATTAGCTCTGTTCGTCAAGCTCCCAAAATGGCCGAGCTAGGGGAGAAAGGTGAAGAAAAAGAGGTTACATTTGAACTTAAAATTGTGGCCGATGTCGGACTTGTGGGGCTTCCTAATGCTGGAAAGTCCACACTTCTGTCGGTAGTCTCGAATGCAAAGCCTAAAATTGCTAACTATCCTTTTACTACACTTGAGCCCAATTTGGGAGTTGTCGATATAGACCAGCATACATTTATGATGGCTGATATCCCCGGCCTGATAGAGGGTGCTAGTAAGGGCAAGGGTCTAGGTGATGAATTTTTAAGGCATGTTGAAAGAACCAAAGTTCTTCTTCATATTATCGATGCCACCTCAGAAGATATAGCAAATGACTACAGCACTATTCAAAAAGAGCTTCACGATTACAAAATAGACCTGACCAATAGGCCTCAAATAGTTGTTTTATCCAAAATTGAAAGCGTCCCTAAAGACCAAATTAAAGGCAAAATTAAAGAGGTGGCTACAGCTGCAGGAATCAGGCAAAAAGAAGTTCACACGATATCATCAGTCGCTAATATGGGGCTTGCTGATCTGTTACGAACGACCTACAAGCTAATATTGGATACTAACTCTGTTAAAGTCGAAAAAGACATTGATGAAATGCCTGTCATAAGACTAGACGAATCTTCACAGTGGGAGATTAGTAAAAAAGGTAACACCTATGAAGTTTCAGGTAAGGATATTGAAGGTTTTGCAAAGCGCACCAATATGGATCAGTATCAATCAGTCCAGAGGCTTCATCATATTATGGATCGCAAGGGAATAACCAGAGAGTTAATAAAGCTTGGAGCGCAGCCTGGAAGAACTAAGGTTATTATCGCTGGTAAGGATATTGAATTCTAATGGATAAATTCAGGGTCGCCTCAGTAGATATTAATTACGAAACTAAGCCTGACTTATTCTCTCCGAAAGGATTGGATATTGGCACAGAGTTGCTATTAAGTACTTTGCCAAAGTTTAGCTACAATACTGCTCTAGATTGGGGATGTGGATGGGGCGCTATTTCTCTGTGGCTAGCTAAAAACAATCCAAAATCTAAGGTGACAGCAGTTGATAGCGACATAG
>JBIIIT010000020.1:0-8534 GCA_044234435.1 Candidatus Saccharimonadia bacterium
TACGAAAGGTTTCTAATACTGGCACCGGGGATGCTGCTATTTCTCAGGACAATACCCAGAACTATACAACAGCTGTATATTCACCAGATGGCACAAAAATAGCTTCAGAAAAATGTAACGATTGTGTTTCAGGTGAAAAAATAGTAATAATGTCTTCGAGCGATGGCTCTGATGAAACCTCTATATTGAGTTCCACGCTTGAAAATGATGTCATTCTCACTAGCGTTTCTTACTGGGGATCTAACCAAGATACCTATTCCGATCAAGGAAATCCTGGCGGATCGGATACTCCTGGTGCACCAAATACCACTACAACCAATTACCTTAGCAAGAATTACTTCCCAATAGTTATCGCAAGTCTTGCAACATTAGGCTTTATAACACTGCTTGGAATTTATTTAAGAAAAGAATTTTACGGGCGCAAACGATAGAATTATTACTTGCCCCTTTATCATAAGCAATTTACAATTAGAGTGTGGGGAAACAAAAAGATCCATATCGGTATTATGATAAAGACCATCCCTACTTAAGTACTCTCAGTGTTAAAAAGAGGGTGGACTATAAGCGTAAGCAAAAGTTTGCTTTGGCGATTGTTTTGCTTATTCTATTTTTCTTAGCAGAAATAATAATATTGTGGGGGGCTTCAAGCTCTAGAGTCGCATACAGTCCTTTAAAATCAAATGTAGTCAGCGGCGTAACTCCACCCAAGCCTAAGCTGACAGTCAAAAAAGATCCTGATCAGGCTCCACCGCCACCAATCCTAAAAGAATCAGATATGTATATTGTGATTCCAAAGTTATTTATTAATACCCCACTCGAAGCAAAGGGCACAACACCCGCTGGAGAAATACTGACTCCAAGTAAGAATTCTTTTGTTTCTTGGTTTAAGGACGGTGTTAAACCAGGCCAAAACGGCAGTGTCTTTATGGCTGGGTATTTTGGCAGTGACAACTCTGGAATCTTGAAAGATGCTGACAAATTAGCTTCAGGTGATGATATCGAGGTTCGTTATAAAGATGGTAGGGTTGTTAAATACAAGGTCATAGAAAAAGCTAACTATCCTGCAAATGAAGAAATAAAATCCGAACTATTAAAAAAAGATGATGCAAAGTATTTGAGTATATTTTTGGTTTCAGACCCATCAATCACAAAGATTGGCTTGGAATCTAAGCGAATGGTTATTTACGCAAAATCTGAATAATTGACTGATGTATTGAAAACAAAATAAAATATACATAAGAATTAAGGAAAATAGTGCAAGACAACAATATAGAAAATAACACAGATTCACAAACGGAAATTTCCCCTGAAAAAGGAGATATTAATTCGGATGCTCAAAACTCAACAACCGAAGAATATCCTGATTCCTTTAAAAATAAGCTCGATGATATTAATAAATCAAACTCTAAGACAAGCGGCCTATCAATTGCGTCATTAATATTCGCTTTTGTTTTGCCGCCACTTGGCTTGATTATGTCTATGGTTGCACGGGCTAAAGCAAAAAACTCCAATTCACCAACTAAAGTAGCAACCATTGCTTTAACTATATCTCTGATACTGTTTTTAGGGCTTTTAGGCGCTGGAGGCTATGTAATTTATCGTAACTATAATAGAACTCTAGATGCCCAGGACAATGCCAAATCAAACGATCGGAGCAGTGCTACCTCGTCAGATCAGTATACTCCAGATCAAAAAAAGACAATTGAGATAAGCGAAAAGTTTCTTAATTCGATTAAATCAGAAAACTACGGAGACGCTTTTAAGCTGCTTAGTCCCGACCTTCAAAAAGAGTATATAAATGGGGAAAGTGATTTTGCAAAAGAAGTCACAACAGCCAACCTAAAGCTTATTGATTCATGGACTGTTACTGAAGTAACCGCTAATGGCAAAGCTGACAGAATTACAGTCAAGGGCAAGGCAAACTTCAGGGGGCCCACTCCCTCTGGAAATTTTGAATTTGCTTTCTATAAAGATGCTGATGGTTCTATGAAAATGTATTTATGGCAAATCTCTCCAAACACATAGACATTAATTCCAAATCAACATAGTATTAATTGTGATGTATAAAGAAAAAATTAATTTAGATTTATCACCAAGCACCAAGCTTCTGATTGTAAGCGATGTTCATTTGCAGCTACCAATTACTAAAGAGCTTGAAATGATTCAGGGCTCGTTAATAAATAGAATTAAAGAATTATCTAAGAGCCGTAGTGCAGTGCTTGTACTCAATGGCGACATTCTTGAGTTGTGGGGCAATAAAGATCAGAGTGTAGCCGATATTATTCAGGGCTTTTCAAAACTTACTGCGGCTATTGATTCATTTGCAAAAAGTAAGTCTCATAAAGTTATATACACAGTTGGCAATCACGATGATATAGTTTCAAAGAGTAAAGCGGAACAAAAGGCTTTGACAAAATTTTGGAAGGCTGAAATTTGCAGGACTATTGATTTTAAAATAGGCAAAAAGGATATCAGAATAGAGCATGGTCACGAGAGCGATAGTTACAACGCAACTTCATTGCATGATGAACCTAGAGGCAAGAAGCTTGTTCAAAATACTCTTCCTGTGCTGTTGGGCACAATGCCAAGTTTGTTTGTTGGTATCGGCGATGTTGTTAACAGATCATTACTTCCAAGCTTCGTGCTTAGTAACCTCGCATATAAAATCGTAGCCCCAATATGTATACCACTGGTTTTTATAATAAGTTTATCAATTTCTTTGTATACAGGGGATGGTCGGTACTGGCAGTCGGCAATAGTGGTAACTGCTTTCCTATGGGCACTTTTTTTAATTACAGATGTTATACTTCGTTTTATTGCTAGCTTTGCACTAGGAGGCGGTTCAAAATATATGAAAAAGGTAGACAAATATCAAAAAGACGAAAAATTCGACACTATAATATACGGACACACCCACCAGGGCTTAATAGAAAAGAGGCCTGGCTACACTTACGCTAACTCTGGCTGTAATGATATTGTTGCACTTCCTAAAATCGGTTGGATGGGACTAATAAAATTCAATCGATTTTTGCAGTTAAGTAACATCACAATAGATTTATCCAAAAAAGATTATCTTAAATACCACCAGGAAATTGTTCCTTTGGTAGAATAGTAGTATGCGTAACTTTTTCAGATCAGGAAAAATTATATTTTGGATTGGGCTAGTACTCGTAATATATATGTTTATTGTTTTGGCTGTCGAAACTAGCCAAAATTACACATTGAGAAGTAAATCTGAAAATCTCGAGCTGCAAATTGCTAAGCTTGAACAGCAAATAGAGGATTTGGGCTACAAAGTTACTTACTATAAGACCGATTCTTATCGCGAACGTCTTGCTAGAGAAAAATTAAACGTTGCAGCGCCTTCAGAGAGCGTTATTATAATCAAAGATGATAAGCGTAATGAAAAGCAAGCTAACGATAATAAAGTAGAAGAAAAACTTACTAGCGATGTGGAGGATTTGGCGGACAAGCCTAATTATCAGCAATGGAGAATATTTTTATTTGGAAATTAAAAAAGACCCTTTTGTAGGGCCTTTTTTAATGGTGGCTGAGGGAGGAATCGAACCTCCGACCTCAGGCTTATGAGTCCCGCGCTCTAACCATCTGAGCTACTCAGCCATATATATGATTATACAAATTATTGTCTTAAAAATACAAAATCTCTTGCAAGCAAGAGAATCTAATTGGTAGCGGGGGCAGGATTTGAACCTGCGACCTCCAGGTTATGAGCCTGACGAGCTACCGGGCTGCTCTACCCCGCGTTAAAACAAAGTATATTTTACACTCAATCTGTAAAAAGGTCAATATAAGCTTAATAATGAAGTTAAATTGAACTATAATGTATTTATGCTAAATGAGTTTTATAAACATTTACAGAGTTCAAAATTACTTCCACCAAAAAGCAAGTTGATTTTGGCCGTCTCTGGTGGAGTTGATTCTGTGGCGATGCTGCATTTATTGCACAACCTAAGAAGCCAGTATGGCTGGGAAATTGCTGTTGCTCATTATAACCATGGTGTAAGAAAAGACGCCACCAAAGATGCTTTACTGGTGGGGGATTTGGCGGATCTCTATGGCTATCCTTTGTATCTTGGAAAGTATGAATATACTGATTTTTCAGAGGCTGCACTACGAAAGGCCCGCTATGATTTCTTAGAAGAATTACGAAGAGACATGGGCTATGATTATATTTTGACTGCCCACCATAATAATGATTTTTTAGAAACAGCTATATTTAACACTGTTAGGGGCTCAGATAGGGAAGGTATGGTTGCTCTCAAAGAGAAACGAGGCAAAATAATTAGGCCACTTTTACCTTTTTCAAAGCCAGAAATAATCGTTTTTGCAAATTTACAAAATCTTCAATATAGAGAAGATAGCACCAATGATGATTTATCATACAGCAGAAACATGGTCAGAAATGTTTTGATGCCTCATGGCAGTATGAAATTCAGAAACTTCCACCACAATATGAATCAGCGCTTAGCAAAGCTAAAAGATGTTAATCAAAGAATTAATCAGGGCCTAACAAGGCTAGCTGAAGCAACAGTTGAGTATGAGGATTCGGTATCTATTCAATTAGACGGAGAAAAATTTAATTCGTTGCCTGTTACTATTCGAAAAAACCTATTAGTATTCTTAGTAAAAAGACTAAAGCCAGCGCATGGTTTAAAAAAAATAAATATCACTAAGGCAGTAAAGTTTATCGAAACATCAAGAACTGGCTCAAAGTTACCCCTGCCAGGAGGGTTGCAACTGGTTAACACCTATGGTAAGTTTGTAATCACTTCTGAACCTAAAGAATATGATCAAAACACTAAAGAAATGTTTCATATTTTAAGTCCAGATAAGCCTTTTGAGAATGAAATTTTTAAATTGAGAATCAGTGAAGATTCTAAAAAGGGGATAAAACTTCCCAGTCAAAAACTCTATGTAAGATACAGACAGGCTGGCGATAAAGTCTCTCCTATAGGTATGGAGGGAACAAAAAAACTTCAAGATGTTTTTGTAGATGCAAAAATACCCAAGCATCTTAGATCGATGTGGCCTGTTGTGGTCAATTCTTCTAATGAGGTTATATGGGTTCCAAACCTAGTTAAAAATAGAAAATTTTTTGATCAAAACTCTGTAAATTATCAGTATTTAACCTGTGAGGTGATATGAAAAAAATTCCAAAAAATGCATGGTATGCAATTATTACATTATCAATTTTGATAGCAGTTGTTGTCTTGTTCGGAAATGGCTCACCACTTAGTAAGCCACCAACACAAGTTCCTTTTAGTACTGTTCTTGAGCAAATAAAGCAAGATAAGGTTGAGTCTATTCAGGTTTCTGGAGACGAACTAACGGTAAATCTCAAGGACGGAACAAAACAAAAGTCCTATAAGGAAAAATACACTAGCTTGAGTGATTTTGGCGTAGACTACAATAAAGTCAAGGTTGAGGCAAAAAATCCAGATAATAACAACTTGCTTTTGGACATTATACTGTCGCTACTACCGATAGTAATTATTATCGGCTTCTTCTACTTCATTATGAAACAGGCCCAAGGAAGCAACAGTCAGGCGATGAGCTTTGGTAAATCAAGAGCCAGAGTATCTGGTATGGACAAAAATAAAGTTAAATTCAAGGATGTTGCAGGAGCTCAGGAGGCCAAAGTCGAATTACAAGAAATTGTTGAATTTCTAAAATATCCTGGAAAATTCGAGGCTTTAGGTGCAAAGATTCCAAAGGGCGTATTACTATTTGGTCGTCCTGGAACTGGAAAAACATTACTAGCCAGAGCAGTTGCTGGCGAAGCCGATGTACCCTTCTTTACAATTTCAGGGTCTGAATTTGTAGAAATGTTCGTTGGCGTAGGTGCAAGTCGTGTTAGAGATTTATTCTCAAAAGCAAAAAAGAATGCTCCTTGTATTATTTTCATCGACGAAATAGATGCAGTTGGCCGACAGCGTGGCGCAGGTTTAGGCGGTGGTCATGATGAACGTGAACAAACGCTAAACCAAATACTTGTTGAAATGGACGGATTCGAGCAGGGTACTAATGTTATTGTTATGGCAGCCACTAACAGACCAGACGTATTGGACCCGGCACTATTGAGACCAGGAAGATTTGACAGAAGAGTGACTCTTGACACACCAGATCTAAAAGCCCGCGAAGAAATTCTAGAAGTCCACACCCAGAAGAAGCCACTTGAAAAAGATATCGATTTTAGTGAAATTGCACGTAAGACTCCAGGAGTGTCTGGTGCAGACTTGGCAAATATTGCAAACGAAGCTGCTATATTTGCAGCCCGTGCTAATCGTAAAAAAATTACACAGGCAGACTTCCATGAGGCTATCGAAAAGATTGCGCTTGGACCTGAACGAAAGAGCCATATACTTAACGATAAAGAGAAGAAAATCACCGCCTACCACGAGGCAGGCCATGCGCTGCTTGGACACTTACTTCCAAACTGCCACCCTGTACACAAAGTATCTATTGTAAGTAGAGGAATGGCCGGTGGTGTAACTTGGAGCTTGCCAGTTGAGGATAAGCATTTGCACTCTTTAGCTGATTTCAAAGATGACATCGCAATGGCTTTAGGCGGACGCACAGCAGAGAAAATTATTTTTGGTGAGGAAAATATAACAACTGGTGCCGAGAGTGATCTGAAGCATGCAAACGGCCTAGCTCGCAGAATGGTTACCGAGTATGGAATGAGCAAAGCTCTTAAGAACCGATTCTTTGGTGACGAAGAAGGCTCAGTATTTTTGGGCAAATCATTTTCGCAAGATAAACATTACTCTGAAGAAATGGCAGCTAAAATAGATGAAGAAGTTGCTAAAATTATTGATGAAGCTAGCAGGCGAGCCGAGGAAACACTAGCTAAAAATAAGGCTAAGCTTGATCAGATAGCTCAAACTTTATTGGATAAAGAAACTATCGAAGGCAAAGACTTTGATAAATTAATGGATAGCCCGGCTACCAAAAAACCAACAAAAGCAAAAAAAGTAACTAAAACAAAAAAATCTTAATAAAAAATGCAATTGCCGAACATTCAATATAAAGTGTTCGGCTCTTGTGTGATTTATAAGAAACCATTCTGGATGTATAATAACTTATCGTGAAAAACTTACTTGCCAAGATAAACAAATCAAGAACTATGGGGGTAGCGGCTGTATTAATATCGCTATCCTATTTCTTAAGCCGACTTTTAGGGCTGTTTCGAGATAGGCTTTTGGCAACTAATTTTGGCGTAAGCGCTCAGACCGATGCATATACTGCAGCCTTTAGAATTCCTGACTTTTTATTTACTTTAATTGTTTCTGGGGCTTTTGCCGTTTCATTTATACCGGTATTTATTGGCTACTTAGAAAAAAAGAAGCAAGATGAGGCCTGGGAAGTTGCTAATTCAATACTTAACATACTTCTTGTAGTTGTCGGGGTGGCTTGTGTAATATCTTTTGTATTTGCCGAACCGTTAGTACGTATTCTAGCTCCAGGCTTTGACCCTTACAGAACGCAGCTCACTGTAAATATAACTAGAATACTATTGGTAACCCCAATATTTTTTGTTTTATCTAGTGTGTTTGGCGCCATTCAGCAATCATTCAATCGTTTTTTGATCTATGCTCTTGCAAGCCTCTTTTATAACATCGGAATAATAATTGGTATTCTGTTTTTTAGTAAGTTTTTTGCTACAAACGCAATATATGGTGTAGCTTTAGGTGTAGTAGTAGGTACTGCTCTTCAAGCTACTTTGCAGTTATTTGGTATAATCGGCCTCAGCTTTAAGTATAAACCAGTATTTAAGTGGCGAAATCGTGGAGTGAAGAGAATTATTAAATTGATGATTCCTCGCTCGATTGATTTAACTGTCGATCAAATAAATTGGATAATTCAGTCGGCTATCGCTTCAAGTTTGGCATCTGGAAGTCTTTCATCGTACTACTATGCAAACAATCTAAAAAACGTCCCTGTGGGTCTGTTTGGTGCAGCAATGAGTACAGCTTTTTTCCCGAATCTTGTGAGGGCTGCTAAAAGTAAAGACAAATCCAAGCTGCCCGCAGCAATTGTTAGAGACGTAAGTCTTTTGATGTTTTTGGTTATTCCATCGGCCTTTATAGCTATCGTAATGCGCGGTTATATTGTCAGGATTTTATTCGGATTTGGAGATCAAGCCACTGCAGACACTTTGGGTTTCTTGGCGGGATCTATAATCGCTCAGAGCATTCTCTTTATGGTCGCCAGAATATTTTACTCACTTGAAGACACCAAAACACCACTAATCGTGAGCGTTGCAACAATTGCTTTCAATGTCGCCTTAAGCATTCCATTGTCTAGGGCTTTTGGCGTGGCAGGGCTGGGTCTAGCGCTTTCTATTTCGGGAATTATTGAAATTTTCGTACTTTTTTACTTATTGAAACGCAAAATGGGAGATTTTGGTGTGAGATCAATCGCAGTTTCAGCCACAAAAATTACCACCGCTTCTCTTGCTATGGCAGGGTTAATGTATGCCAGCGTGCGTTATTGGTTCCCGCTATATAAGA
>JBIIIT010000022.1:0-7263 GCA_044234435.1 Candidatus Saccharimonadia bacterium
TAGGTGGGTGTTAGTATTTATCTTTGCGATGCTCACGATTATTTCGATAATTGTTGCAGCCAATGCACGAATGAAGCATATTATTCAAAAAGTTCTACCTGGTCGTAAAAATAAAGAAGAAAAAGCCGAAGTTGATCCTGGATTTAAAATCAATAACCCATCTTTACCGGTGGTTGGCACAATCGGCAATGATAAGCCTAAAGAGCAAGAGGAAAAAGAGCCGACCGGTCCAATTGTTGCGGCAAGCGATAAAGATTGGAAATACCCATCACTTAATCTTTTAGAAAATACTACGACACAAGCAGATCCCGGTGATGCTACTAAAAATGGGCTTAAAATTAAAGAAGTATTTACTGACTTTGGCTATGAGGTAAAAATGGATGGTGTTGATGTTGGGCCAACTGTTTCGCAGTACACATTAAAGCCTCCAACAGGCGTGAATTTAGCTAAGTTTTATAATTTAGATAAAAATATTGCCTATGCGCTTGGTGCTGAGCAGGTTCGAATAGAGGCTCCAATTCCTGGCAAAAGCTTAGTAGGTATTGAAGTGCCAAATAAAAAGCGCGCCGAAGTGAGGCTTAAGGATATATTGAATGATCCAGAAGTAGCTAAGATAAAAGGCAAATTAAATTTTGTACTTGGTAGGGACGTGGGCGGAGAAATTATGACTACCGATTTGGATAAAGCACCTCATTTGCTAATTGCAGGTTCCACCAATACCGGTAAAAGTGTGATGATTCATACTTTAATGGTTAGCTTGCTATACCGAAACAGTCCAAGTGAACTCAAGCTTATTATGATTGATCCTAAGCGCGCTGACTTTTCTCTATACGATAACTTGCCTCATTTACTTTGCCCAATAATAAATGAGCCAGACAAGGCTATATCTGCGCTTAAGTGGGCCGTAGGCGAAATGGAAAGACGACTCAAGCGACTGCAAGAAAACAAAGTACTAAATATTGGCGAGTACAATGCCAAATCTAAAGATGACAAAATGCCATATATAGTCATTGTCATTGATGAGTTAGCAAACCTTATGGATAGTGCCAGAAAAGATATGGATAGCTTGATTTCTACGTTAGCAGCAAAGGCCCGTGCAGCAGGCCTGCACTTAGTGTTAGCAACTCAGACTCCAAGAGTGAGTGTTATTACCGGAACCATTAAAAACAACGTTCCTGTGCGAATTGCCTTTACCGTTCCCCAGCGTGTAGACTCACAGACAATAATCGATGCATCGGGTGCTGAAAAGCTCTTAGGTAAGGGTGATATGTTGTTTTACAGCCCGACTTTTATTCAGCCCAAACGTGCCCAGGGTGTCTTAGTAACTAACGAGGAAGTTACAAAAGTTGCCAAGTTTTTAAGAGAACAGCGAGAGCCACAGTATAATGAGGAAGTATTGGCACAAGCTTCTAAAATGAGGGGTGCCGTTGGCGGAGGCAGTGGTGGATTTGGCGATGATGATGACGATGAACTGCTAGAATCAGCTGCCGAATTATTTATTCAAAACGGTAAGGCCTCGGCTACATTGCTACAACGCAGGCTGAGGGTAGGCTATCCGAAAGCAGCAAGACTTATCGATTTATTAGAAGATAGGGGAGTTATTGGACCGGCCGATGGGTCAAGACCAAGAGAGGTGTTAATTTCGAGCGTAGACGAACTAACAGGGGGAAATAGTGAGTCCGAATGAGAAGCCACAAAAGCTAGCTAAATCAGGCAATTCAAAAAATACTAATTTGAAATTGTCAGATCTTTTTAATCGTCGCAGAAAAGAATTGGATTTGACACTAGATGAAGTTGAACGCAACACTCATATTCGTAAAAAATATTTAAGGCTTTTGGAGAAAGGCGACTACGCCAATTTGTCTAATGATGTGTATACCAGAGGTTATGTCAAAAACTATGCAGAATTTCTAGGATTTGATACCAAAGAGATACTTAAAATATACACCAAAGAAAGATCAGAATATGATAGCTCTATCGGAATAAACACCAAGAAGTCTAAAGCCAGAGCATTAAACCCAATAGACTCACAAACCTTCACAATAACACCCAAGACAATCTTGGTGACACTCGCCAGTATATTTGTATTAATAATGGTCGGATATGTTTCCTGGCAGTTTTCACAGCTATCCGCACCACCAATAATAAGGCTATCGAATCAGGAGAAAACATCTACCGATGCCAGCTTTGTGATTGTTAGTGGCGAAGTAGATAGTGGCTCGGATGTTTTTATTAATGACTCTCCAATACTTAGCTCCCCCGATGGATCTTTTAGCGATAGAGTGATGCTAATTAATGGCACAAACCAAATAAAGGTTAGCGCTAAAAACAAATTTGGCAAAGAATCTTCAAAAACAATTATCGTCGAATCTACCGTTGAGGGCCTAGATGGCAGTATCCAAACAAATTTAAGCAAAAATAAAATCGATGGAGTGGAGCTATTGGTAGAGGCGACTAACCAAGCGATTTACATTAGTGCTAAGGCTGACGGCAAGGAAATTTTTAAGGGCACTATGCTGCCAGGCTCCAAGCAGCTTTTTAAGGCAAAAGATTCTATTAAATTATCTACAGGTAACGCAGGCAGCACTTCGGTAACAATCACTAATAGTTTGGTTGCCGATAAAAATATTGGTACACTAGGCCAAGAGGGCGAGTCCAAGCAAGACATTAATTTTAATAAGGATACAAATGTACAATGAGTAAAAGTTTTTCATTTGATATAGTTAGCGAATTTGATCAGTCAGAGATGAATAATGCGGTCGATCAGACCTCTCGTGAAATCCAAACCAGATACGACTTCCAGGGCACTGGTTCTAAAATTAGCTACGATAAAGAGAAGCAGGCCATAGAGCTTGAATCTAATTCTGAATTGAAATTAGAGACTATTGTAGATGTACTTGAGTCAAAATTCATAAAAAGAGGGCTCAATTTGAAGCACCTGGATAAGTCTGCCGAGCCTATTCAATCGGGTATGGCCTATAAAAAGACTCTCGATTTAGTCCAGGGTCTTGACCAAGATAAGGCTAAGAAAATAACTAAATTAATTAGAGACAAATATCCAAAGGTCAAAACGCAAATCCAAGGAGAAGAAGTAAGGGTGATGTCGCCATCAAAAGATGAGCTTCAGAATGTAATGCAACTTCTAAAGACATCTGAGCTAGATATGCCTCTAAATTTCGTAAACTTCCGCTAATTATTTGGTTACAACTTTATCTAGCCAAACATCACCATTGGAGCTAATAACCAAATCTCCTTTGGTGTTTGAGTATTCGGCGGTATTAAAACACTTTAATGGCCTCGAGCTTCCATTAATGAGTGGATAGTCGGTAGTCATATTATTAAGCGACGGAGGAATCTTAGTGGGGACATTTGAAAACCCAACCTCAATATTTGACCCTAAACGGCTCCATCCATAAATACAAGTTTCTGAGGCTGGCAGGGTGAATGGAGTACTTAAACTCGAGGACTTTTTCATATAGTAAATATCTTGCTGATCAGCAGACTTTACTTTGGCAATATTGGTGTAATTCGAACCAGATTGAGCCAGAAGCCTTACAAAGCTGTAGCTACCTGGGTTTTGGGTTTCAATTTTACGAGACGCATAGCTATTAAAAACTAGCACAGAGCCTGCAATTCCGACTATAGCTATCATTATCATAAGCTCATCAACCCTGCGGCGGCGTCTAATATTTTTAGTACTCAAATACTGATTAACTTTAGCTTTCATTTTTTGCTCCTTTTGGGCGTATGAATTAGATCGTAGCCAAATAGTATTGCTGCAGTTGATAGAGCAATTAGCCCGAGACCAGCAAGGGTTTTGCCAATGTTGTTTATCAAAAGCAGGCGCTGGAATGAATTGTCACCACTCAAAACCCCAAATTTAATAATTCCATACACCATTAAGACATCTATTGTAACCCAAAGAATATTAGATATAATCAGTGGCCTTATTCTATTAGAAATGGCGTATGCAAAAGGCACAAGCCCACCAATAAAATATATTATCCATGTATCCAGGGCAAGACCGGTAGTTACTCTGGTCTGGTAAAGATTTAGAACGCTTGGCACATGCGAAAGAGGCATTGCAAAGGCAACAACGTACATTGCATAGCCAATTAATTTCTTACTTGTATTGTTTTTTTTCGCTGTCATTTCTATAATACTTATACTTAATGATATCAAAAAAACACTCAAAAAGAACACTTTATAGTCTAGATCGCAAAGTAGGCTTTTATCTATTAGCGGCTGGAATATTTTTATTTGTAATTTCATTTTTAATACAATTCTTTTTCTTAAGGGGCACTAATTTTAACGAGCAATACAAAAAAGTTCAGTATCAGGACTGTATTCAGAAGGGGAATTCAGAATCTACTTGTCAGTCTAAGTACCCTCAGTAAATCTTAAGCTTTAATAGTTGCGTAAATTTTGATTAAATAGTTAGATAAAGTTGTTGACACGTTCGATAATTGTTCGGTATTATAAATACAAACATTAACCGAACAAGGAGGGAACATGCCAACAAAAACAATTACCAAAAAGGAGGAAGCAGTGAGTAAAGAATTAGATTCGAAGGAAAAGAACGCACGTCTCAAGGCTGTTGAGCTGGCTGTTGAGCAGATTGAACGACAATTCGGTCAAGGATCAATTATGAAGTTAGGCGAGGGGATGAAAGTAGCAGTTGAAACAATTCCTACTGGAAGCTTATCGCTCGACTTAGCACTAGGGGGAGGAATTCCCAAGGGTCGAATTATAGAAGTATATGGACCTGAATCTAGTGGTAAGACTACTCTTGCGCTCCATGCTGTTGCTGAAGTCCAAAAGCAGGGTGGTTTGGCTGCATTTATTGATGCCGAACACGCTGTGGATCCGGAATACGCCGCAAAGATTGGCGTTAATCTAGACGATCTACTTATTTCTCAGCCAGATACTGGTGAGCAGGCTTTGGAAATATGTGAAACGCTTGTACGCAGTAGTGCGGTAGATATTGTGGTCGTGGACTCGGTTGCAGCCCTAGTTCCACGCGCCGAAATCGAAGGGGATATGGGGGATAGCCATATGGGTCTTCAGGCTCGACTAATGAGCCAGGCACTACGAAAGCTTACCGGTGTTATTGCTAAGTCTAAAACGACCGTAATATTTATTAATCAGCTTCGTATGAAAATTGGTGTTATGTTTGGTAATCCAGAAACTACATCTGGTGGTAATGCATTAAAGTACTATGCCTCTGTGCGTCTTGATATCCGCCGAACAGAAGCTCTCAAAGACGGAGACAACGTTATTGGAAATCACGTAAAGGTTAAAGTGGTTAAGAACAAAATTGCGGCACCATTTAAAATTGCCGAGTTTGATATTATGTACAATGAAGGTATTAGTACAGCAGGTGATATCATAGACCTTGCTGTAAAAGAAGGGTTAATCAATAAGGCCGGGGCTTGGTATTCGTACAAGGAAGAGAAAATTGGTCAGGGTAGAGAAGCTGCCAAGCAGTTCTTGAAGGATCATCCTAAAGTTATTCAAGAGCTAGACAAGACCATCCGTGCAAAGAATATATCTAAGTAGTATAAATTAGATGATTATATAAATGTTTGTAATCACACAGATTTCCCCTCAAGTTAAAAGGGCAGGATTCTACAACATTTATGTAAATGATAAATACGAACTTTCGCTATCCGAGCTAGATCTTATAAGCTCGGGGCTAAAAACAAACCAAACTATAGATGAAAAGAAATTAGAGGAATTAAAAAACACCCAAGCAAGGTCCAAAAGCTACAACTTTGCTATTAGGTACTTGGCACTTAGGCCAAGGAGCACGCACGAGGTTAACCAGTATTTAACTTTCAGAAAAGGCTTTAGTAGTGAAGACGCTAATTACACAATTGAGAGACTCACAGACGAGAGGTATTTGGATGATAAGCAGTTTTCTGAAATGTGGATCAGAAACAGAATGCTGCTTAGTCCGAAATCGGATAAGGTTTTAAGGCTAGAACTGATTAAAAAAGGCATACCGAACGATATCATACAGGAAGCAATATCCAGCCTAGATGAGCACGATAAGATCAGTTCTATTAAGTCTTTAATTGAGAAAAAGCAAAGGCAGACTAAATATCAAGACAAACAAAAACTCACCGAGTATTTGTCTCGGCAAGGTTACAATTATGGTTTGATCAAACAAGCTTTAGAAGAATTAGCTCTTCTTTAAAATTAACCTAAAAATAATAACGACAATTACAGCCCAAATAGCTATTACTAACAAACTCACCTCCGTATAAGAATATTATAAGTTCATTAAGCTTTTGCTTGCAATACTTTATTTTGAGTTTGCTTAGTTTTGATTGAAGTACTTTTCACAATAATTGTTTTGTCTTTTATATCAACTATTTGCTTGCGGTCAATTATGAGATCAGTTCTTAACAGGCGCTTTAGTATATTTGTCTTTACATATAGTTTTGATAATTTAAAGTTTTCGTAGTCGATTGTAAAATCCTTGACGCTTCCTAGTTTTTTATTGTCTTGATTAACCACTTTACTGCCAGTTATTTTATAACTTTCTTTTATAATATCCGAATATCTTATAAGCTCATTTTCTTCTACTATATCTTCTTCTGAATTGATTATTACTAGATTATTGGCAATAGTTCTTATATCAGAATTTAAAACATATCTCTTTTCATTTTTATCCAATGTAATAACCTCGAGTAAAACGATTTCAAGACTCGATTTATCTACTATATATCCAGAAACATTCGCTATACTTCTTCCGCTATGAAAACTGAATATTTTTTTATTGAGTAGGGCACTAGCAAACTTTTGCATATTTCAATTATAGCAAAAGAGGGCTTTATTGACTTATTGCATAAAATAAAGCATAATATGTGCTTTCGCACCTACCAAAGGAGTGGCATGAGCAAGTACGAAGAAATGTCCTCATATGTTAGTGACAAATCCCGCTTTGCAGTTTGTGGTGAGATGGCGTTTAAGATTGGAGAGGCAGATAGCGACACCAAAGACAAACTTGCCTTCGAATCAAAGGAAATGGCGCTATCCAAGGCCAAGGAAGTAGGGGTATTGGACCAGCAGGTTCCTTACCTTTGTCAGTTTTGTCAGTTTTGGCATCTTGGAAAGAACATTAATATCGGTGCAGAAGAAAGAGTTTATTACATACCCAAAAGAAGCCAGCATTTGATTCGAGATGAGGTCAAAGAAGACAGGCCTCTTTATCAGGAAATAATAAACTTCAAAATGGAAGATCATAACACTCCAACA
>JBIIIT010000023.1:0-7049 GCA_044234435.1 Candidatus Saccharimonadia bacterium
TTATTTTTTGGCGTTTTCTAGTTCTTTGGCTTCTATCTGCTTCTGGTACTTATTAAGAGTGCGGATAGTGCTGGCTGCTAATCTTAGCTTTACCTTTTGGCCATCGATGATAAGGGTCTTGGTCTGCAAGTTTGGTTTCCAGGTACGCTTAACGTGCCGCTGTGAGTGACTCACGTGGTTTCCGAACTGCTTTCCTTTACCTGTTAGATCGCATCTGTATGACATAACCTGAATATATTATCATATCGAGAGATATTAATCAATATGCTTGGTAAGTAGAATAAAACAGCCTATTTAATGCTAAAATTAAGCTTATGGAACTAATATATTCAATTGTTTTTTATGTAATTATTCTGGTAATCGTACTGACAGTACACGAGTTTAGCCATGCCTGGGCGGGGCATATGCTAGGGGATGTAACTGCAAAAAATGAAGGCCGACTCACCTTAAATCCGGCAAAGCATATTGACCCATTTTTAACCCTTTTACTGCCCTTGGGTCTCATACTCTTAGGAAGTCCGGTAGTGTTTGGTGCCGCCAAACCTGTTCCTTTTAATCCATATGCTGTTCGTTACGGTAAATGGGGAGCTGCTTTGGTGGCGTTTGCAGGCCCAGCAAGCAACTTGCTAATGGCTTTAATAGTGGGCGTATATCTGCGATTTGTCGATGTAGGTGGCTTGGGAGGGGCATTCTTGCTTCAATTTGTGTTGGTGAATGTGGCCTTTTTTATATTCAATATGATACCTTTTCCACCTCTAGACGGTAGCCGATTACTATACGCTGTTGCTCCGCCGGCCCTGCAAGATGCAATGGATAGTATTGAGCGCTATGGTCTTATTGCGGTATTTGCGTTTATATTTATATTTTTCAGATTCATAGACCCGGCATTTACAGCTGCAACTTCAGGGTTGGCCAGCTTTATTATAGGTCGGCCGGTATTCTGATATAATAGCTAGGCTTTCGACCTTACTCGCAGTAAGGCATTTGTAACTTTTTCCGGTTACTATAACTTTTTGGGAGCTTTAGATTGCTCACTGGTTTACCGGCTGATGCTGCGGGCACCCACCTGTCTTTTGGCGGGAAAGGTTAATATGCCGCGGTAAGGTGGAAAGCATTTAAAAACCCTCTTATAGAAGAGGGTTTTTAAATATTCCAGTGTTTGCGGTACTTAGACTCGTTATCTATTGCCTGGGCTACGATAAGCTTAATTTCCGATTTAAGACCCAGCTGCTTTCGAAGGCTTACCACCAATTTGCTTGGATTATAGGGAATAAGCCAAAGCCCCTTGGTGTAATTTATAAATCCATGCTTTTTTAGGGTAATTATCAATTGGTTGCGGGCGACCTTCTTTTTTTCTGGTATATCGAAAGTTATCAAATACCACCTGCCATCCCACCGATCGGGGATACTAAGCCCATCTTCGGATACCTGGGCGGCTTTTAGGCGGTCTTTGCCTTTTTCGGTAATCTTAAAGACCTTTTCGTTGTCTAGGACACCGACGCTAACGTAACCTTGGCGGGCCAAAAGAGCAGCCGTATCAATAATACGGCGCCTTGGGGTAGCCTTAGCAGAGCTCGAAAACACAGCTAAAAGGTGTTTATTAGAACTCAAGTCGCCTAGAGTGGCGACTTTTTTGGTTTGAATGAGCCGGAGTATCTCGGCTGTCTTATTTGAGTTTCTACTCATTTGGAGTTTTTAGCACACATAAATTACTTACTACATAAACATTATGCCTTAGCATAACTATTATGTAAATACCTTTTTAAAACTTTTTTTAAATTTGTTAAGTTTATATCTGTTGGAGGCCCAAAAAATGACTTTCAGTAAAAATAAAATTTATAAATTTTTAATAATAAAAAGCGCAAATTTAACAATCTGAACTGTAAAAACAGCGCTTTGTGCAATTTAGGTGTGCAAAAGGTCTAAAATTATAAAATTATCAAAACTTGAGTGCCGGCATAGCTAAGCATATAATTGACTCATGAATAAAGACTCAAAAATATCCGATAATTATGACACTCCTAAAGAATCCGCTGCTGTTTTTGTGGTCTGTAGTGGCAAAATACTATTAAAAAGATACATTTATGAAGACATATGGTGCTGCGGGGCAGTGCTTGGTAAATTTATCGAGAAAGATGCAGATCCAATTAAGGAACTTATTAAGATTGAAAAAGACCAACTAGGGATTGATTTGCCACCTAAATACATATGTACAATCGTTAGCTATATAAATAAGCCAAAACCAGATGGTAGGGTTAGGCTGAAATCCCCAATATATCTTTTAGAAATAACCGAAGAAGTAAAAAGCCAGATCAAAAAAGATAAGGACTTTGTTTGGATGAACATTGATAAAATTAAAAAGTCCGAAGAGATCAGAGAAGATGATAAGCTTATTTTCGATCGTATATTATCGGGAAATTACAAAGATTTTACTTTAGATGTGGATCAGATGGGAAAGTGGGGAAGGCCTAAGCTATTGGCTTTTGAAGAAAATTAAATAATTACTGGTCGGGGTGACAGGACTCGAACCTGCGACCTCACGGCCCCCAGCCGTACGCGCTAGCCACCTGCGCCACACCCCGTAATAGATTAATCTTATCTGATGTGGAATAGTTACTCAAGGCTTGATACAATGTTCTTATGTTATTAATCGAATTTGTTAGCTGGTGGTACGGCAGAGGATTTATTAGTTTCTTTAATAAAATTACTACTTTTGTAAGGACGTTATGGAATAAACTTTCTATCCCAGCGCTTGCGAAGACTCTCTTTTCACCATGGAAAAGAATTACTTCGAGCTATGGAAAGTCCGTATCAGAAATATCCAGGGCTGTTATAGACAATACCGTTTCGAGATTGGTTGGCTTTACAATTAGAGTATCGGTGATTTTGGGCGGTTTAATAGCAATGCTTATCCTGATAATATTAGCCCTATTAGGCTTAATCTTTTGGCCGCTTACACCTTTAATCATTTTACTCTTACCTATCGGAGTGCTGTTATGAGACCAATTTCTTATGCGAATACAATTAGAGTCAGAAAGTCTAAATTTTTTAGCCATTTCAGCAAAAAGTTAATTAATTTTCAATTGCTATTCTCATGGATTTTGATCATATCTGGACTGGTTTTAGTTTTTGCATTCGGCCTGAGATATTTGGCTGGTCTTATTTCCCTGGGTTTGATGGGACTCATGTTTTCAATATGGGTCAAATGGGACCTGTCCTCAAACAAAGCTCAATTAGAAGTAAATAGTAAAGAAATAAGATTGGATAAAGAATTGACTAGTGACATAGTTTTTCTAATCAACGATAAAATGAGCCCAAGACAGGTACTAGGCTCTATATACACTAATTGGCAGGCCATGTTCATATTTAATAGATACCAAATAGACCCTAAAATTTTAGTGGAAACCTTATCTGATAATCCTTCTGACTCTATTGCTTTATGGAATAAGTCTAATGATTTAGCTTCAAAAGTTCCAATTAAAGAAATTTCTGCAGGAGTTATTGTTACAAGTATGATTGTAGAAAACCCAGAAATGCAAAAATGGCTGCAATCTAATGAAATGGATAGCCAAGATATTTTAGGAGGCTTAAATTGGGAGGAATCTTTATGGGAGAGGATAATTAAGCCAAAGAATAGCACTACATATGGAGGAATTGGCAGGGATTGGGCTTCGGGCTATACTCCAATTTTAGATAAATTTGGCCAGAATATAAGTCTGGCAATTATAGATGGTAATAGGGATTTCTCTGGAGTTAAAAGGGGCCACGTTATTGAATCTATGCTAAGCAACTTAACTAAATCAGGCCGTAATAACCTCGCAATTGTTGGAGAAGTTGGGGTGGGCAAAACTGCCTTAGTTTATGCATTAGCTGAGAAGCTGATCTCTGGCAATGATGTTCCTGATTCATTGAAGTATAAACAGATTGTTCAAATTGATTCTGCTCTAGTTACATCAAGTGTAAGTAAAGATCTGAGCCTAGAGCTTGTTTTTAATGAAATTATTAATAACGCCGCAAAAGCTGGCAATATAATATTATATTTTGATGAGGCTCAGCTATTTTTTGGAAAAGGCGGAGGAACCGTTGATATCTCAGGAATTCTGTTGCCTGCCCTGCAGTCTAGCGGGGTTAATATTATAACTAGTTTCTCACTTGATGATTGGCATAAGTTAAGTACAAATAACACTAGCTTGGCAGGATTATTTAGTAAAGTGGATGTGGCTCCATCGGATAGAGATCAGACCATTGGAATCTTACAGGACTTATCAATAGCTATTGAGTCAAATCACGACGCAATTATAACTTTTAAGGCCATTCAGGCGGCCTATGATCTGTCTGAAAGATACGTCAGAACAAAGGCTATGCCCGCCAGAGCTATAGATTTATTAGTAGACAGCATGAACTACCCTGAATCAGGCTTAATCACTAGTAATTCTGTAGCTAAGGCAGTGGAAATTATTACAAATACAAAGGTAAGCGAAGCTAGCAAAGAAGAAAAGTCCCAGCTAATTAATTTGGAAGATTTAATTCACCAAAGAATGATAAACCAAACCAGAGCTGTTAAAGTTGTTTCTGACGCTCTAAGGAGGTCTAGAGCTGGCGTTAGAAATACAAATAGACCTGTGGGAAGCTTTCTGTTCTTAGGGCCGACTGGAGTTGGAAAGACTGAACTTACTAAGGCCTTAGCTAGTGTTTATTTTGGCAAAGAAGAGAACATAAATAGGCTGGATATGAGTGAGTATCAAAACAAAAGCGATATTAAAAGACTTCTAGCGGCGCCTACTCAGCAAGATGCAGGGAGTGGTTTTTTACAAAAAATAAACCAAAACCCCTTTAGTGTTGTGTTGCTTGATGAAATAGAAAAAGCTCATCCAGACATTCTTAACCTATTGTTGCAAATGCTAGATGAGGGATCGATCACAGACATGTCCGGACACAAAGTAAGTTTTAAAGAGTCGATAATCATTTGTACCTCTAATGCTGGGGCCAATGAAATAAGACAGCAAATTGAAATGGGTAAAAAATTAGAAGATTTTGAGAGTCAATTTATTGATAGTTTAATTAACAGCAACATTTTTAAACCAGAACTCATTAACCGTTTTGATGAAGTTGTGCTATTTAGGCCTCTTACTAAAGAAGAGCTACTTCAGGTAGCTGGACTTATAATCAATGGTGTAAATAAAGAACTAGAAGCTAAAAAGGTTTCAATAAAATTAACACAAGAAGCCATGCAGTATTTAGTAGACCTTGGTTATGATCCTAGGTTAGGAGCTAGACCAATGAGAAGAGTTGTGTCACGTCTGGTTGAAAATTTAATTGCCAAAAGGCTACTCAGTGGAGAAATAACTTCTGGCTCTTCAATTACACTTGATGTGAATGACTTGAAAGATGTAGGATAGGCACTATGCCAAGTGTTTTTACTAAAATTCGCATGGGTGAAATTCCCGGTTATGTATTGTATGAAGACGAACTGTGTTTCGCAATTCTGACATTAGGCCCACACAACCCAGGGCATTTGATGGTCATACCGGTTCAGGAAATTGCTGACTGGCAAGAACTACCCAAAGAAACATACCAGAGAGTAATGGTGGTAGCTCAGTTTTTTGGTAAAGCAACAAAATCGATATATGACTGCCCCAAAGTTGCATTGGCTGTGGTTGGCTTCGAGGTTCCTCATGTGCACATTCATGTCTTTTCTTTATTTGAAACTTCAGATATAGATCACACAAATGCAAAAAGAGTAGATCCTGAATTGTTAAAACCAGAGGCCAAAAAGTTCAATGATTATATCGATAAACTTGGAGGAGTAGAAGTATGATAGTTGCTACAGTTGTGATTTTGGCCATTGTACAAGGCTTTACTGAATTTTTACCCATTTCAAGTTCGGCCCACCTTTTTTTGATACCTTGGGCATTTAATTTGCCTAGCCTTGGCTTAAGATTCGATGCTGCGATTCACATCGGCACTGCCTTAGCATTACTTTTATTTTTTTGGCGAGATTTTTACGATTTATTCAAAAAGAGAGATAAATTACTTCTTTATATATTAATTGCATCGGTTCCAGCGGCGATTGCGGGTTTTTTGGGTGATAAATATATTGAAGAATATTTTAGAAACACATCTGTTTCCACTCTCATTATTGGAATAGGAATTATATTCTTTGGGCTTTTGATGTATTTTATTGATAAAAATGCCAAATTGAACAAAGACTTGGCGCATATCGGAAAGAAAAGGGCCTTATTTATTGGCTTCGCACAAGCTCTGGCGCTGATACCAGGAACATCCCGATCTGGCATTACCATAACGGCTGGTGAATATTTGGGATTAAATAGGGAATCTGCAGCAAGGTTTAGCTTTCTTTTGGCGACGCCAATTTCTTTAGGTGCTGGTCTATATAAATTTTTGCAACTTTTAACAGACAAGGATGCAACAGGATCCATTCCATTAACCATTTTAGGTATAGTTGTTGCTTTCTTGGTTGGAGTGGCTGTAATTAAGTGGTTTTTGGATTATCTGAAAAAACACACACTCTTGGCGTTTGTGATTTATAGAGTTATTCTTGGGCTTACTATAATAACATTATGGCTGATAAGGAGATAATTATGGCAGAACGCGTAAAAGTTAATTGTGACGGTGGCTCTAGGGGTAATCCTGGCCCATCTGCGTACGGAGTGGTGATTGCAGCCAACGACGGGCAAATAATTGAGGAATTTGGAGCATATTTGGGCGAACAGACCAATAACTATGCCGAATACAGTGGTGTGGTGGCGGCCCTGGAAAAACTTAAAGATTTAAATATATTTGAAGCTGATTTTTATCTAGATAGTGAATTGATTGTAAAACAGCTCAATGGTGTATATAAAGTTAAAAATCCGGGCATGATTGAGTTGAATTCCCAAGTAAAAGAGCTTTCTAAGGGTATGGATTTGAGTTTTACACACGTATACCGCAAAGACAATAAGCAAGCTGATGCTATTGTGAATGAAGTGCTAGATTCCAACAGATAGACAAATAAGCATAAATATATTATAATATGTGTTGCTATGAGT
>JBIIIT010000024.1:0-6764 GCA_044234435.1 Candidatus Saccharimonadia bacterium
GCTGCTTTTTAAAGCCGATTCCGAGCATTATTTTATCCCAAAAGCTTGGCTTGGTGCCGCTATCAGTTGCTGCAAGTGCTGGAACGGAGCTTACCACTAGCATGCTAGATGCCACGACCGATGTAACAATTAATTTTGCCTTATTGTTCATTTATTCCCTTTCGTTACAAGAGTTTAAACGAGCTTAAGGCTAGCGCGTGACAAATTAGGCGCCAATTGAAAGCAAAAGCACAATTAAAGAGATTGGAACGCCAAAATCCCAGATTAAAATAAGAGTATTGTTGGGTGCATAGTTTTTCTTCTTAACAATTTCTACTAGATGGTTTACTCCAGCCAGTAGCAAAAAGCTAATTATTGGAAGGCTTATTGCAACCCAAGCCTCGGCACCACGGTAAACTGCATAAAAGCACCCCAGTCCTAGCCCTAGCGATACGGCTGCAATCTCATATTGAAAGCCATTTGTCTTCCAGCCAATAGATTTAGCCATCTTCTTGGCAAATATAGAGTGCATCACTGATGAAAACAAGAATACCCATCCAGCAAAATACAATATCCAGCGAATTGTGTTTTCTTCATTAAAACCCGATACGCCCCCACTGCCCGGCGATGACACTCCAAATAGTGCCAATATCCAGGCAACAGCGATCATGCTTGGAAGGACTAACCCTGATAATTTTTCACCCATAATAATCTCCTAATTAATAATTTAATTATAGACTTAATTTTTAAGCATAACAAATACATTAATTAAACATTAAAAGCCGAATTAAATTCGGCTTTTAATTGTTAAGTATTAATACTTAACTAAGGTAACAATACACTATTAATTACGTGCACAACCCCGTTCTTTGCTGGCACATTAACCTTTGCGATGCCCGCATTCAATACTTCTTTTCTTGATAGCACCTCACCATTTAACATTTTATATCCTGGGCGCACCAATACCGCCAATGAATATAGCCTTCCCTCTCTTACGTGGTAAGTTAGGATATTTGTTAGCTGATCGATTGGCAAACTATTCACCGCACCGATTGCTTCTGCTTCGTTTGCCACCCCAAGTGTCTTAACGAAAGCTGCGTCGGTTGGAGCGAACACAGTATATTGCCCACTTCCATTTAGAGCATTAACCAATCCGGCACGTACAACTGCTGCTTGAAGTACGTCGAATTCACCATCATCTTTTAAAACAATATCAACTATACTTGGCTGAGTCGAGTTGGCTTTATTAAAAGAAAATGCGCTCGCACCCAATGGCGCCATTAATGTAAATGACATCAGTATTGCAAGCGATAGCGCAAATATACTAGTCTTTTTAATTTTTAATGTTTTCATACTTTCCTCCTTATTATTAATTATTGTGGCAATAGCACTCCGCCAATAACGTGCACAACGCCATTCTTGGCATCGACATCAGCCTGTACTACTTCCACTTTGTTATTTTTATTATCAACTAGAAACACTTTGCCCCCTTCAATCTTAACCACAAGCTTTCCGCCCTGTAGGGTAGTTATTTCTTGGCCATCTTTAAGATCGGCGGCCAACACCTTGCCTGGTACCACATGGTAAGTAAGGATGGTTTTTAGGGTTTCAATATTCTCAGGCTTTAGTAGCGTATCGAGCGTTCCTGCTGGCAATGCATCAAATGCCGCATTTGTTGGAGCAAATACAGTAAATGGCCCATCTCCCTTAAATGTCTCTACTAAGTTAGCAGCAGATAGAGCTGCTACTAGTGTGCTTAGGTCCTTGTTGTTGGTGGCAAGAGTAGCAATGTCTTGGGCCTGCGCCACTTCGCTTGTTTTGGTGGTCTCCGTCTGTTTTTTGCTAGAACTTGAGCTAAACCACAATATTCCTGCTCCCACTACCAACAAAGCTATTACTGATGCTATAACTATATTTTTATTGTTTTTATTATCCATTGTCTTCTTTTATCTCCTTTCATTTATATAAGTTTTGTTTTTATAGGTTTTATTTCATAGGCACCTCCTTATTGGTTAGACTCTTTAGAATAAATTCCGAAATCGATCTGGAGAGCTTCTTAAGCTCGCTGCCCTTTGGTGTATTTGGGTAGTACTCTAAAAGAAAGCCATTAATAGAATGGGTTACAACCTTTGAATCTTCCTCTATTGAATTAATTAGCTTAAATTCGCCACTTTTTACTCCAGCTCTCAACACCTCCTCGATGTGCAAATATGCCTTATCAGGAATGAAGCCGGTAGGTATTTTTTTAAAGTTATTTCTGAAGTGAATGTAGTATTTAAGAACAAATACCACGTCCTCGATATTCTCGAATTGAAAAATCACTCTATCTTCAAGCATTTTAGTAGCTGACTTACGCTTTGGTAGCTTCGCTCTTTTTAATCCAAGGCCAGTGTTGGTCTTGTTAAAAACACTTTGGAGTAGTGAATCTTTTTCACTAAAAAAGTGGTATATGCTAGACATGCTTATACCGCTCTGTTTTGATAAAACCCTCATTGAAAAGCCCTCATATCCGCTGAGTGCAAATAGCTTTTTGGCTTCTTTTTCAATTGTTTCTTTAGTTTTAGGACTCATGAAAATTGTAACGAACGTTACAATTTGTTGTGACAAATATCTCTAACTTTTTTATAAATAAAATAAAACCACCCTTTCGGGTGGTCTAGCTTGCCATCAGACAAAGCTGTTAGCAAAGATTGTGGTCTCGTACTTTTTCTTGAGGCTGCTATCGAGCCTCAGGTACTCCCACAGGTAAACGCGTAGGTACATCGCCGAGATCCTCCGCGGAGTTGTCGGCTTGAGGTTCCCACTCATCGTGATGTACACGTCGTTTTCAATCAGGAAGCGGAAGTAGTAAGAAACAGCTTCGGGCTCAAGGTTGAAGATGTAGGTCTCAATTACTTCTCGGGGGTTGCGACCACTCTGATCCTTGGCAAGAACCGTCCTGACTTCCTTGTAAAGATGATTGACGCCACTAATAATCGGCTTCGGCTTGGTGGTTGCTTTCTGCAGTTGGCTGGCTGACAATTCAGGCCTCTCTCGAGTAGGTACAGGCCCTATATAGTACAAAAAATAAGCGTTTTAGTCAATTGTAAAATAATTCAGCGCCACAGTAATTGTGACGCTGTCTAATAATTGTAATCTGAAATTTTCAGATTTTGGTGTCCTTAAGAATGTTGAGCTGGTCGATCGAGATCATGATCTTGCCACCGAAGTCGTCGGTGATCATGACCTGCTGCAGCTCGTCTGCGTCCTCGTTGATGAAGACCTCGGGGCAGACGTTACTCGAAGCGTGACAAAGCGTTGCCACGTGCTTGTAACCCTCAGGTGCGCTCATTTACAACCTCCCGGTTTTTTATTAGAGCACTTACAATATATATCTTTTAGTTAATATGTCAATATTAAAAGCCGCAGTTTATAAACTGCGGCTATATGATATTCGCCTTTTTGAGGTAGTCATACTCCTTCTTTCCTGTAAGGATTTGACCCCCATCAATTACGATAATTTTTTTGAACTCTAGAGAATTGATCAATTCCCTATCATGAGTCACTACTATCAGTGTACCGTCAAAATCTACGAGTGCATTTTGAAGTTCATCGCTTGCAGAAATATCAAGATGGTTTGTCGGTTCATCCATGAGTATAAGGTTTGTGCCCTTAGCAACTAGTTCAGCCAAAAGTGCTCTTGCTCTTTGTCCTGGACTAAGCTCTACTGGCAACGAATCTGCTTTGTCTTTTTTAATACCGAATTTGGCAAGTAAATTATAGTATCCAGATGAATCAATTTCAGAATCAGGCTTAATATTTTCAAGGACAGTCTTATCAGAGAATTTAAAACTAAAATCCTGATTGATGTAGCCAATATTAATACCTTTAGAAACTTCAACACTTCCAGAAGACAGCTTATACTCTCCAGCAATCAATTTTACAAAGCTAGATTTGCCACCGCCATTAGGGCCTACGATGACAATCTTTTCGCCAGTACTTACACTAAGATTGTAGGGCCCGAGTTTTGTTTTCTCAAATATCAGTTCCGCATCAGAAACCTTAACTGCATTTGACGGCAGTTTTGTATCATCTTGTTTGAATCTGAAGTTTAGATCAATTTCTTTCTCTGGCCGATCAGGCTCTTTAAGCTGGTTAAGACGTGTACCAATTGCGGCGGCAGCTTTAGCGTGAGCAGTTGCTGCCTTTTCTTTTCTTGCATTCGCTCCTAACTTATCGTTGTCAGACGAACCGACATTATTAGCTGCTGAACGGGCGTTCATGGCCTTTTCGCGGGCTGAAGCTTCTAGGCGCTTTTTCTCATCTGTATAATTTTCGTAGGCCTGCATTGCAGACTCTCGCTCTTTTCTTCTGGACTCAATGTATTCATCATAGCCCAGCGAATAAAACTTTACCTGTCCACTTGGCAGTAGTTCAGCAATTTTCTTGCAAGCATTCTTGATAAACCATCTGTCATGCGAAACAATCACGAAAGCCGAATCTGATTTATTGATAAAGTCTTCCAAAATGCTCAAACCACTCATGTCCAAGTTGTTTGTTGGCTCATCAAGCAAGAAAACATCAAATTTTGATAGCAGAATTGCAGCTAGTGCCAATTTAGTTTTTTGGCCGCCAGACAAATCACCTACTTTTGCGTTCAACACCGATTCTCCTAGACCGACTCGAGCCAATGGTTTACCCATTCTCTCTTCTAGCGTGTAGGCCTGCAATGAGTCAACTTTTTCGTATGCGTCTTCGTATCTGGATAGATTTTCAGCAGATTGATTCTCGGCATAATCAGCAGTTGCAATCTCAAGGTCTTTTAGGGCCTTGTTTACACCTGTAATTTCACCCAAGAATTCGGAGCCTGTCTGTTTCTTGTGGGAGTCAATTTCTTGAGGCATATATCCAATGTTAAGATCCTTTGGGGACGAAACACTTCCCTCTGTGGGATTAATTACGCCACCAAGCAACTTTAGCAGCGTAGACTTACCTACTCCGTTGGGGCCAACAAGTGCTATTTTTTCTCCAGCACTAACTGAAAAAGTAGTGCTGTTGAGCACCTGCGTATTGTCGTATTCGAAGCTGACTTTTTTTGCGCTTAGCATTTCACCTCCTCAGTGTAGCTTTAAATGTGCTTCAATTCAATTGATAATTGATCAGAAAGATGGTATAACAATTGAAATATATAGTCAATCATGAAAGCAAGTATCATAGTCACTACCTATAAGCAGTCTGCAATATTAAAATACATTTTAATATCATTGCTTAATCAGCAGACTGAATATGATTATGAGATTATAGTTTGCGACGATGGAAGCATCGATGATAGTTATGAAATTATCCGAGATCTCAGGAGTAATAAAAAGAACATTGAAATTAGCTACTGTTGGCAACAAGACCGTGGTTTTAGGGCGGCTTCTGCTAGAAATATGGGAATATCCAGAGCTAATGGGGATGTAATTATTCTTCTTGATGGCGACATGATTCCTCGACCAGACCTTGTCCAAAAACACTTAGATCAACATATAAGACATTCTAAAATACTGCTTACTGGAAGTAGACTTAGTGTGGACGATTCTGATTTTTTTAATTGTCTCAAGGAAGGTATGAGTTTTTTAGACATTTTGAGTTGTATCGATAAAGTCTCATTTCTAAATTCTGAAGAACTCCAGTATCGACAGATTTGGTATCACGGGGAAAAGCCTTGGATGTCGGTATTTTCTTGCAATTTAAGTTTTCCAAGGTCTGAACATTCAAAATACTCTGAACTTTTTGTAGGCTGGGGTATCGAAGACTGGGACTTATCGAAGCGACTCTATGAAGAGGGTTATGAAATAAAATTTGATGAGAGCATAATAGCCTACCATATAGATTATAAACCAGTAATCTCTAATGCATTTCGAAATAATAACCATAACCAGATGGTTGAATTTGCGCGGAACTTATTATTGTTTATCGATCAGTACCCTAAAGAAGATCTTTCAGAGTGTGCCATTGCTCTTAAGAGTTATGAAATTACTAATAATAGGTTTGTTTGGGGTGGCGACGGTAGATATATAAGAGACGAAAAAGAATCCATAAATTTGATCCGCAACTGGTTACGAAACAATAATATATACTCAAAGAGTCAGGATTTTTACATTCAAAAGCCATATAAGTCTAGAAAAGAAATCAAAGTAGTTGATAGTGAGGCAATAGAGCTTCTTAAAAAAGCAGATACTAAATACGATCAAATAAACTTAGTGCTTGAAAACCTTGACCCCGCAGAGATAGCCAAAATATTAGGCCATGCAAATCTTATACAAAGTGAGATTAAAGCTTATCTTTAGATTTTGATTACTTGGGGGCTTTAGTATTTCTACACTTTTCGGAACAATACTTTATCTGTTCCCACTGCCCGCGGCTAGCCCACTTTTTGCGGTTATTAAATGGCTTTTTGCAAGCGGCACATATTTTGGTCTGAACTTTGGGGTTATTTTTTGGTTTCATAAGCCGTCTTCAGTTTTTCAATAATTTCTTTGTAATCGTGACTGTTCACGTAATCCCAAGATTTTACATATTCCCCATCCTTGCCTTCGTGATCAAGATTCATCTTATAGTCCCTCTCGACAATCGAAGGGTCGTCTAGCACATCTAGGGCAATTGCTTTATGTACTGCGTGTACCGGTATGTGCACTAGTGTGTTAGGTGAGTGATTTTTACCAAACATTTTAGCCCACACTACTCTTAAATCAGCATCTTTTCTTATCGATGTATTATCGGTAAGTAAACGGTGAATAATCTCATGCGTTAAATTACTTACA
>JBIIIT010000025.1:0-6752 GCA_044234435.1 Candidatus Saccharimonadia bacterium
ATTCAACCACTTGTAGTAATAAAGACCAAAGCAGGCAAATATCAGCTGGTAGCCGGTGAGAGGCGCTTAAGAGCTTCAAAGCTTGCAGGGCTTAATAAAGTTCCGGCAATCGTTAGGACTTTCTCGGAACAAGAACAACTCGAATTAGCAGTAATAGAGAATATCCAGCGCGCTGAATTAAAGCCCTTAGAGGTATCGGTGGCATACGCAAAACTGGTTGAGCAATTTAATCTTACCCATGATCAAATCGCCGAACGAGTCGGCAAGGGCTCCTCGACAGTTTCAAACTCAATTCGTCTATTAAACCTTCCCCACGCTGCAAAGCTAGCTCTGCAGAAAGGCCAAATTACTGAAGGTCACGCAAGAGCAATATTATCTATCGAGGATAATGCAGGCCAAACATTCCTATTAGAGGAAATACTTAAATCAAATCTTACTGTGCGCGAAACCGAAGAAGCCGCCAGAAGGCTAAAAAAGGGCGAGATTAACAAAAAACCAGTAAAGGCCAAAGAGATTAGAAGAGAACATGCCGCAATTACAAATTCTTTGGGTAAAATATTGGGCACCAAAGTAGGAATTCAAAGCACTGCAAAGGGCGGTAGATTAGTCATCGAGTACTATTCCGACGAAGAACTAAATCGAATTATCAATCAAATAAAGAACTAGTCTAGTTTCCGTATTTCGGATCGCTTATAAAGCCGATACTGTTTAGTGGTATTAATCTAAAGAATGCATCCCCTATTATTTTATCTTGGTTTAGCTGACCCCAAGCTCTTGAGTCATAACTACCACCAGGGGCCCTATTATCGCCAACCACAAAGACATTGCCTGGAGTTACGACTTCATCAACTTCCCCTTCGGTTTTGAAGGCTGGATCAATATATTTTTCATCTAATTTGAGACCGTTTGGATATTCTTTGTTGTAGATTGTAAAAACACCATCCTTTAAGACAACCCTATCGCCAGGAAGGCCAATTGCTCTTTTAACATAAAATATCTCTGGATTTTCAGGCGGTCTAAAAATTAAAACTTCCCCCCTGGCTATATTTAAATCTCCCTTGCTACCAAAAATTTTCATAATATTTCTAAGTGATGTTGGGAACTTATTGACTAGCAAATAGTCCTTATCCTGATAGGTTGGAGTCATGCTAGTTCCGCTCACGTAGTAAGCCTGAAAAACAAAAGTATTAATAAATATAACTACTGCAGCCGCAATTAAGATTGTCTTTGCTATTTCCCAGACAATATGCAGAGCACCACTTTTGGGCTGTTCAATTTCTTGGCCAGCTTCTTCTTGTGCCGCAACAAATTTATTAAACTCAACGACATCTTGTTTCATGTCGGAGTCTTTTTGTACTGGCTGATTCCCATGATTTGCCTCATCTGCTTGATTGCTCGGTGCATTGCTTGTCTCGCCGGGCTTAACAGAAGTTCCGGGTTTGAGTAATTCAGATTCATCTAGCCGAGCTGACAGGTCGGCTGGCTCTTTTTCTTTGTTGTCCATTGAAATAATTATAGCACCATTTTCAAATTGGTTTGCATAAGTGTTTAATGCATATGATTATTGCTTTATAATTAATAAATATGAAATTTGCCCAAAAGAATAAAAATCTAGAGGCTAATTCTCAACAGGAGGGTTCAGTAAAAAAAACACACAAAAAGAAGCGTCATCTGGCTTTGAAGATTTTTGTAGTTATTGTAGCTATTTTTGTTTTGGCGGGTGGAGCATTCGCGGCCAATGTCTATATCAATTTAAATAAAGTAGTCAAAACCAAAAAAGATATCACAGCCGACGGATTAAAGGGAGAAATCAACCTGGGGTCTCTAAAGGGCGAAGGGGATGGCAGGGTAAACATTTTACTGCTTGGGACTGGAGACACTGGCCATGCCGGAGAAAACCTTACCGACACGATGATTGTCGCAAGCCTGGATCCAAAAACCAACGATGTTGTAATGCTTGGAATACCTAGAGATTTATATGTAAAGATCCCTGGATATGGCTGGAATAAAATTAATGCCGCTCACGCCCTAGCTGAACAGGCCAAGCCCGGATCAGGACCGGAGTTAATCAAGCAGACAATCAGCGATATTATTAATCAACCTATACATTATTTTACAAGGGTGGATTTTACTGGCCTTAAGATCGCAGTTGATAAAGTAGGCGGAATAAACGTATACAATGATGTTGATTTGAGCGACCCAGAGTATCCTTGTGATAAAAATAGTAATTTTTCTTGTGGCTTCAAACTCAAATCCGGATATTACAAAATGGATGGGAACTTAGCCTTAAAGTACGCTCGATGTCGCAAGGGAACTTGCGGTGATGATTACGGCCGAGCTAAGCGACAGCAGGATGTAGTGGTTGGTATGCGTGATCAGGCTTTGCAGCTAGGCAACATTTTAAATCCCGCAAAGGTTAGTGAATTAATATCGGTCGTAGGCGACCACCTTAAAACAGACCTCAGTATAGAAGAGCTTAAAAGGCTAGTTGATGTTTCACGCAAGGTCGACTCTGACTCGATAATTAATAAAGTCTTGGAAAACGAAAATGAAGGGCTAGTTAAAAATAGCTTTGTTGGTGATGCTAGTGTTGTGGTGCCTTCTGCTGGAGTCGGTAATTATAAGGCTATACAGGCTTATGTAAAGAGCTTATTCATAGACGGCTACCTCAAGAGTGAATCTGCCAAAGTTGAAATCCTAAATGGAAATGCACCGGTATCGGAGGTGTATGCAGTTTCTGGAGTATTGAAATCATTGGGTTATAATGTTATAAAAACCACACCAGCCCAAACTGGAAATGACGGCAAGACCATTATTAAAGACTACACAAATGGCAAAAAGCCTTATACACTAAAGTATCTCGAAAACAGGTTCAATGTTAAATCAGTAAAAGGAGATACAAACCAATCGGGGGCTGAGATAGAGATAGTTTTGGGGGCAAATTATGAGTTTAAAGACAACAATTAAAAGAATAAATCTATTTAGTCAGGGGCAGAGACTTATAGTAATCGTTAGTTCTGTTTTGGCTATTCTAGCAATGGCAATTTTATACTATACGCCTTTTCCTATTCTGATTTTGCCAGTCGCTATTATATTGAATTACTTCCTTTTTAGAAGAATATTGGTTACTAAAAAAATGAAAACTATCTTTACCAAATCATTAAAGCCAATGATTTGGGTGCTAACCGGATTCTTTTATTTTTATAGCGTTTATGTGATAACCCAAACCCCAATAATTATTTTTGCACTTTGTGTGGCTTTAACTGCTTTGATTTACGGCCTTTTGTGCTATTTGGAACTCCAGCCTGAGCCAAATATCATCATGGATAACATTATAACCATTTTCTTCATTCTAATCGTAACATCTCTGGCTAGCCTTTCGGTGGCTTATTGGAAGTGGCCAATTGCTTTGGTGATGTTAATCCTTTGGGTAGTGAACTTTTTGATAGCATTATGGTGGCTATTGGACTTTACCAACAAGCCCCAGATTTTATCGGCGCTTTGGGGTTTTGTAACGCTTGAAATATTTTGGTTAGCCTCACGCTGGGCCGTCTTGTATCAAATCCCATCGGTGCCATTCATAATTTCTCAGTACAGCGCAATTGTTACTGCCTTGGCTTATGGTTGGGGAGGTATTTATTACCATTACAAACATAAGAATCTGAAGAAAACTATAGTTTTTGAGTATTTGGCCGTCACGGTCGTGGTATTTGTTGCGTTAATTTTATTAAATCGTTGGACAAGTACAGGCTAAAAAAGGGAGATAAAATTGAATAGTAAAAAGATTAAGGGCTTGAATTCGCAAAATCAGTTAATTGTAACCATTATATTGGCGTTTATTTTTGGTCTTTTGGGGTCGCTGCTGGGGACTTTCTTGCTTCGCAAAATGCCCGCTACAACTATCCAGCAAAGCAAGCAGGTGGTAATAGATCAGCAAACAGCAGTTGCGAATGTTGCCAAAAAGGTAAGTCCGTCGGTGGTTAGTATTGTCTCAAGCTCTAGTACAGTAGATCCATATACAGGCCAAGCTTCAATGATGAAAGATGGTGCGGGCACTGGAATTATCATGACAAAAGAGGGCCTAATAATGACTAATAAACACGTTGTAGAGGGCGGACAAAGTTTTAACGTTTATACAAATGACAACACCGAATATAAAAACGCAAAGGTAGTCGCCACTGATCCAAATAACGATATTGCATTTTTAAAAATTGAAGCAAAAAATCTGGCTCCAGCCGAACTAGGCGATTCCGATAAAGTTGAAGTTGGCCAAAGCGTCGTTGCGATTGGTAATGCCCTTGGGCAGTTTCAAAACACTGTCACTACTGGGGTAATTTCTGGAAAGTCCAGGCCAATCACAGCTAATGGTAGCAACGGTAGCTCCGAAGCCCTAACAAATCTTTTCCAGACAGATGCAGCTATAAACCCAGGAAATTCTGGCGGGCCATTAGTGGATATCGAAGGAAGGGTTATAGGTATAAACACCGCAGTAGCCGGTAACGCTGAAAATATTGGTTTCGCAATTCCCATTAACGATGCAAAAAATGTATTAAATTCGGTAATTAAAACTGGCAAAATCGTAAGGCCTTATATAGGAGTTCGATACATTACTCTAAATGAAGAAATAGCAAAAGCTAATGAGCTTGGCTCATCATCAGGCGCTCTGGTTTATGGAAGTGGTAATCAGCTAGCGGTTCTGCCCGGAAGTCCTGCGGCAAAAGCCGGAATACAGGAGGGTGATATAATTTTGAAAATAGACGGAAATGAAATAACAGAGTCCAGCCCAATTAGTTCTGTAATTGGCAAGAAGAAGCCTGGGGATAAAGTTGAAATAATTTATCTAAGAGATGGCAAACAGAGCAAGGCCACGGTTACTTTGGCAGAAGCACCTTCTAATTAGTTACTTCAAAAAACCTAAAATTAAATATTCCTCAAGAATTGGCTTGAGGCCTTGAGCTTCGGCAAGGGATTTTAACGCTTCGTGTTGCCAGGGGTCTGATTCATGATATATCTTTGAGCCCTTTTTAATATGTTTATTTATATCTTTGTAGAATTTTCGGTATAAATCCAGTCCATCTCCCTTGCCTCCGTATAGTGCCACCGAAGGCTCTTTGTGCACCTCTGGCTTCATGTTGGGCTTATAATCTTCGGAAACGTATGGAAGGTTAGTTACGACTGTTTCGAACATGCCCTCAACACCATCCCAAACGTCAGCCATAATAAATTTTATTTTATTATCTTTGCCTAAGATATTTTTAGCATTAATTTTAGCCACCTCCATGGCCTCTTCAGATATTTCGGTTGCAGTTATTTCTAAATCTGGGCGATGCTTAGCGATTGCAATTGCTATTGCTCCGCTGCCCGTTCCTAAGTCAATCAACTTAGAGTCTTTTGGCGCATATTTAATGGCCTGCTCGGCAATAAGTTCGGTTTCAACGCGGGGCGAAAGAACACGATTATCTACATAGAATTCGATCCCATAGAACTCTAGTTTGTTTGTAATATAACAAACAGGCTCGCGGTCTAGGCGACGTTCGATAGATTGTTCGTATTTTTTAATTTGTTCTGAACTTAACTCATCGGTGTCGTGAGCTATGAGCCATTCTTTGGTCTTGCTCAGCACATCGGTAAGCAATAATTCTGAGTCGAGCTTGGCGCTCTTTATATCAATTGAGTCCAGTTTGGCACTGGCTTCTTCTAAGGCTTCTTTTATGGTCATGATTGTTCTTCTAGGGCCTTTTCGACTGCTGCATCTTTTAGGGCTTGTAGTATTTCACCAAGATCACCATCCATAATTTTATTTAAGTTATGAGTCGTAAAGCCAATACGGTGGTCAGTAACTCTATCTTGAGGGTAATTATAAGTTCGAATCTTCTCACTGCGATCACCAGTTCCGATTTGTCCACGCCTGGCATCGCCCATCTTCTTGGCCTCTTCTTGGGCCTGAATATCTAAAAGCCTTGCCCTTAGAACGCCCATAGCCTTAAGTTTGTTTTTGAGCTGGGATTTTTCGTCTTGGCAAGTTACAACAATTCCACTCGGTAGGTGAGTAATTCGTACTGCACTATCGGTGGTATTTACACTCTGCCCACCATTACCGGAACTTCGAAATACATCAATGCGCAACTCGTTTTGATTAATTTCAATTTCGGTCTCTTCGGCTTCCGGGAGTACTGCAACGGTGGCAGTGCTGGTATGGATGCGGCCAGCACTCTCTGTCGCAGGTACACGCTGAACGCGGTGGACTCCAGATTCATATTTAAATGTTCCGTAGGGATTAGTGCCGCTTACTTGGGCAATAACTTCTTTGTAGCCACCAACAGGGTTGGGGCTTTCGCTAAGTAAGCTTAGCTTCATATCATTATCTTCGCAGTAACGTGCATACATACGCAACAGGTCGCCAGCAAAAATGCTGCTTTCATCACCTCCTGCGCCAGCTCGTATTTCAATGATTGCATCTTTAGCATCATTGGGGTCGGTTGGTACTAAGGCAACTCGCACTCTGTCTTCCATGTCCCCAAGCTCTTTTGTGAGCCGTTCAATCTCTTCGGTGGCAAAATCTTTCATTTCAACATCGTTCTGCATTTCTTTTGCAGCCTCAATATCGTCCTCAAGTTTTTTGACCTGCTCAAATAATCCTAATTTTTCGTTAAGATCGCGCTGGCGGTTAATAAGCTTTCCAGATTCTGCACTGGCGTAAACTTTAGGATCGGCTAACTTGGCTTCTATTTCAGAAAGCTCAGTTTTGATAT
>JBIIIT010000026.1:0-6408 GCA_044234435.1 Candidatus Saccharimonadia bacterium
CTGCCATTTAGTCAAGACTTCGACACGCGCAATCTGGCTCTTTTGATCGCAATTGTTGTAGTGTTGTTTTACAATTATATATGTTATAAATATTTTGTTTTTAATGATGAAAAAAAGTAATAAAAGCTTAATTAAAAAGTATTTTCCTGCGATATTGCTATTTGGAATTATTTTGCTTGCGATATTTTTTAGATTTTATCAATTAAACTCATTACCTCCTGGTCTTCATCCAGACGAGGCTGCTAATGGTCTAGATATATTTAAAATACTTCAAAACAATGATTACAGAGTAATATACAACACCAATGGGCCTCGTGAAGCATTATTCTTCTACCTACAAGCAATCTTCGTTTACTTTATGGGCAATACTATACTTGCTCTCAGAATGGCACCAGCACTATTTGGTGTATTTAGTGTAATAGCGCTTTATTTTGCCACAAAAGAGTGGTTTAACCGTAGAACTGCCTTAATAGCGGCTTTCTTTTTTGCAATTAGTCCATGGGTAGTGACCATACAGCGAGACGGCTTTAGGGCCAGTATGGTGCCATTCTTCTTGGCTCTCTTGTTGTATTTTGCCGCAAAAGCATATAAGACAAACAAAACTCTGTTTTATGTTTTATCTGCAATAGCCCTGGGTTTGGGATTCTATACCTACACAGCTTTTTCGATGATAGTAGTTGCTCTTGCGATTGGCTCGGGCTACATGCTTATAAGAAGACGAGATTGGCTAGTCAATAATTGGAAGAAATTGCTACTTTCCTTTGCTGTGTTTGGAATTGTAATGACCCCACTTTTATATACTACAGTCAAGGATCCGGGCGGATCTACTGCCAGAGCGGGCGGCACTAGCTTTTTAAATAAAGACCTTAATAAGGGCAACCCCATTCAGACTTTAGCTATCAGCACCGCAAAGACCTTATTGCAATACAACTTTTACGGCGACAATAATAACCGACACAACTACAATGGCGAACCATTGCTAAATGTTTTTGTGGGCTTGATGTTTGTGCTTGGGGTCGTAATGTGTGTATTCAATTTCGGAAGACCTCGTTATGCAATGATACTAATACTATTCGCATCCATGCTGCTCCCGTCACTTCTTACAGCAGAAGGGTTGCCTCATGCTTTAAGGTCTATTGGCACGGCAGTTCCTGTATTTATTCTGGCCGGAATGGGAGTTAATTATTTGTTGTACATTTGGTATAAGACATTCCCGGTCAATAACTTAGCTAGAGTAACCGGTCTAACACTAATCTGCTTACTCATGGGGCTATCATTAGTCCAGGCCTATAGACAGTATTTTATAGCATGGGCTCAAGACCTCAGAACTTATGAAGCATACAATGAAGGTTCGGTTGCGATAGCTAACTATTTAAATTCTAACAATAAAGCAGGCAGAACCAATTATGTCCTAATGGGTGGGTATGAAGCGAACCCAATAGAGTATCTAACAAATAAAAAATCAGAATATAAACTTTTAAATGAGCAGGAGCTGAAGAACTTGCCAATTGAGGGCAGTATAAATGAATTAATATTTATTCCTGCCGGGCCAAATCAAAAATCTATAGTTGAATCGCTGAAGGCTAAATTTCCAAAAGGAAAAACTACTAACGTAAATTCAGATTTTAATGGCAGACAGCTTTTCGTGGTTTACGAGGTCTCACAATGAGCTCAAAAATAGAATTAAGCATTGTAATACCAACTTATAATGAAAAAAAAAGAATTGGTAAGACTCTTGAAGAACTCTCAGAATATTTAAAAAAAGAAAAATTAAACGCAGAAGTACTAATCGTTGATGCTGGAAGTCCTGACGGCACCGCAAAAGAAGTAGAGCTCTATAAAAAAAAGTTTAGTCATTTAAAAATTATTGATGCTGGCCCAAAACCAAAGGGCAAATTTATAAAAGGCAAGCAGGTGAAGGAAGGTATGCTAAAAGCTAGCGGTGAGTATGTGCTTTTCATGGATGCAGATCTTGCTACACCTTTAAAATATATCGAAACCGCTTTGTCTCAGTTGAAATCTGGTAATCAGGTTTCAATATGTATTCGCAATCTACAACAAAGTCACAAGGGTTTAAGAAAAGCAATTTCTGCGACAGGCAACTTTTTGGTTCAGAGTATATTGCTTCCCGGAATCAGCGACACCCAATGCGGATTCAAGGCTTTTACAAATGAGGCAGTTAAAGTTGTCTTTCCATTGCAGACAATAGATAGCTGGGGTTTTGATATGGAAATTCTAGCAATTGCTCGCAAGCAGGGGTATTCGGTGGGATTAATAGAAGTTCCAGACTGGCAAGATGTTAAAGAGGGAAGCAAAATCACCGGTGCCTCACCCGTTAAGGCTTCTGTTCAAACCTTTGGAGATTTACTTAAGATTAAATGGCGGTCAATTAGTGGTAAGTACAAAGCGAAAAAGTAATTTAATATATAGTTTTATAGAAAAACACTGGGTACTGTCTCTAGCATCTGTGCTTCTATTGGCATTTTTAGCAAGGCTTATTAGCTTAACTAAATCAAGCATTTGGCACGATGAAGGTTTTAGTATAATGTTGGCCTTAAGATCGCCACTCGATATATGGCTTGGCTCAGCAAGAGACGTGCATCCTCCCTTGTATTATGAAATGCTCCATTTTTGGATTGAATTATTTGGTAAATCAGCACTTGCAGTAAGATCGTTGAGTTTATTAGCCGGCCTGCTGATAATATGGCTTGGTTATGAGGCAGTATATAAAATAACCTCAAAAAGAAATGTCGCTTTACTTGCAGGATTTTTCTTAGTACTAAACCCATTTTTGATTCGTTACAGTCAAGAAGCGAGAATGTATGGAGTTTTAGGTGTGTTTTTATTGGTTGCTATGATTGGAATAATCAGAATAGTCAAAAACAGTAAGGATTGGCTGGGCTATGCTATGTACATTTTTGGAGTTGCTGCCGGGCTTTACACGCACTACTTTACCGCCCTGGCCGTCTTGGCTTTTTGGACTTATGTCGTCAGTATTTATTTTGGAAAAGGAAAAATAAAGATAATAACAAACTGGAGATGGTGGGCTTCAAATTTTGTGGCAGCACTATTATTTTTACCTTGGCTACCTAATATGATTGCCCAGTTCACAAGAGCTCAAGGTCTGGGCTGGCTATCAAAAACCTCTATTAGAACTTTTAATGACACAATTTGGCAGTTTTTTACATTTACAGACGCAAGACAGATTTGGCAGATTATTTATTGGGTAGTGCCAATATTGCTTTTGGTGCTTATAGCATACGGCTATATTAAAGATAAAAGTAAAGAAAAGTACTCTAGGCTTCTGGTGTTATTTACGTTCTTACCAATCTTGTTAGCAATTTTTGTTTCATTTGTTAGGCCAGTATTTCATGAGCGCTACTTTGCTTTTGCGGCTATTGGCGCCTGTATGATGGTTGCACTTGCAGTTTATTATTTGGCACAAAATCAAAAAAAATATTTATCTTTGACTGTCGCAACTTTAGTTGTGCTCATTCAGTTAGTGGGAATAAGAAATGTTTACGCCCAGTCCAATCATCAAATGTCTAAAGTTATGAATTTTGTTAATGATAGAATCCAGCCACAGGATCAAATTTTGGCTGGCGAACTGTATGTTTATTTTGATGGAACTTATTATAATAAATCTGGTAAGAGAATACTTCTATTTACTGGTGGCGGCAGACCCAATGGCTTCGGTGAGTCAGGCCTAATTTATGATAAAAATGTCTATATTGATAATTATAGTCAGATAAATGGAGATAGGGTTTGGATTATCGGCAAAACTGGCGATCAAAATTATTACAAAAAAATACCAGCAAACTGGAAATTAATCGAATCGATTTCGGCAGGATATAGCGAAGCAAGACTTTATCAGATACAATAATACATATAATTCAGTAAATATAGGAGAAATATTATGTCGATGATGGATAAGGCAAGATTGGCTCAAAAAGCCCTAAAATTACAAAAAGAACTAAAGCGAATGCAAATTGAGGCCGAAGCGGGCGACGGCGATGTGGTTGTGACTGCCGGGCTAGCCATTAGCCAGACCAGTATGAATGTTGAAATAAAGAAAATAGACATTAAGCCAGAAGCCGCCGAAGATCTTGATAGGCTATCGGACTTAATCTCGGCTGCCGTTAATCAAGCCAACAAAGAGCTTATGACAGAAGCTACCTCGAAGATGCAAGAAATTGCCGGCAGTATGAACTTGCCAGGCATGTAGTATGCAAATATTGCCAGACAATATAACTAATCTAATAGATGAGTTTTCAAAACTTCCTTCTATCGGCCCAAAATCAGCTGAAAGGTTAGTTTTTTATTTGTTGGCAAACGGAGATCCTGAGCAGTTTGGCAGAGTAATGACCGAGCTTAAAAAAAACCTAATAAATTGCTCAACCTGCAAAAACTATTCTACTGAAGAATTGTGTCCAATTTGCAGCAACACTTCGCGCAGTCCTGAGCTTATCGCTGTTGTATCTAATCCAATGGACATAGTCGCAATTGAGCGCACCGGGCTATTCAGGGGAACTTATCATATATTGCACGGCGTAATAAGCCCAATCGATGGTGTTGGCCCTGATGATTTAGAAATTCAAAGTCTTCTAGATAGGGTTAAGGTGGTTGAGCCAGAAGAAATAATATTAGCAACCAATCCCAATATAGAGGGCGAGACCACATCTATATATATTTCAAAGCAGCTACAAGACCAGGGCTATAGTGGCAAAATAACTAAGCTTGCCCACGGGCTACCGATTGGTGGCGATTTAGAGTATGCCGACCAATTGACTCTAAGTAGGGCGCTAGATAACAGGCAGGCTTTTTAGTGCTGGGGTTTTCAAAGGACATTTTGTTGATAGACTTTGAAACTACAGGTCTGGATTTAGAAAAGTCTTTACCGATACAATTGGGGGCTGTGCTTTTGGATAAAACTAGTCTTAAAGAAAAAGATAGCTACCTAAGCTTAATCAATCAAGACGTATCCGACATGTCTGAAGAATCTCTCAAAATACACGGTATTACTCAGGAAGTTTTGAATGGTGCTCCAACTCAGGAAGAGGTTATAAACACCTTTCTTGAAAAGTTTGGGGTAGATATTTATCTTGCTAGCTGGAATGAAATGTTAGATCACAAAATGCTCTCAAAGTTGTTAAATTCTATAGGAAAAGATGTATATGAATATGATTATCACTATTTGGACATTTGGAGTTTGGCTTATCTGAATATGGTTAAGCAGGGGCGTGGTGACATCATCAGGAGTGAAGCAACATTTGAATATTTTGGTCTGCCTAAGAGAGGCAAACACGATGCGCTAGAGGACTGCAGGCATACTGCAGAAGTATTAAGAAAAGTATATAATCAATAGTATGCTTAAGCTTTACAATTCATTGACCAATCAAAAAGAAGACTTTAAACCTATTCATCCAAATAGGGTAGGGATCTATTCGTGCGGGCCAACTGTATATGATCGAGTACACATTGGTAATCTGCGGGCTTTCTTGCTTCCAGATCTATTGCAAAGAGTTCTCAGGTTCGTAGAACACAAAGATGTAGATTGGGTAATGAATATCACTGACATCGACGATAAGATGATAACTAAATCTCAAGAGGCCTACAATGACTTGAATCCAGTCGCTGCATTAGAGCGGCTGGCAGATAAATATGAAGAAGCATTTTTGCAGGACTTAGAAAAAGTTGGTTTAAAGCGTGATGATATATCGCACCTTCCAAGAGCTACAGACTTTGTTTCGAAAATGAAAGAAATAATAATGAGTCTTCTGGAAGATGGAATCGCATACACTGAAAATAACAGCATTTACTTTAGCTTAGACAAGTACAAAAACAAGGGCGGAAATTATGGCCGTCTGGTGGATTTAAGTTATCAGGCAAAAGCCAGATTAAGTGACGATCAAGATCAAAAAGAGGGAGTTGCAGATTTTGTATTGTGGAAAGCAAAAAAGCCTAATGAACCTTATTGGGATTTTGAAATAGATGGTCAAAATTATCCCGGCAGACCGGGCTGGCACATAGAATGCTCCGCGATGAGTACCGAATTTCTGGGGAAGCCATTCGATATCCATACTGGAGGAGTTGATTTAAAATTTCCACACCACGAAAACGAACTTGCTCAATGTGGAGGCACACAGGCTAATTATTATTTACACAATGAGCATCTTTCGATGCATAGTGAAAAAATGTCGAAGTCTCTTGGTAACATAAAAAATATTGATGATATCAAGGACCCAATGGCATTTAGATTTTTGGTGCTCGCTTCACATTATCGAACCCAAATAGACTTTAGTGAGAGCGATATTAAATCGGCACATGATAGAATCGCTAAGCTAAGAACTTATACAGATCAGCTTATGTTGGCTAGAGTGGGTCAACTCCCGGCCAGAGACGAGTCTG
>JBIIIT010000027.1:0-6386 GCA_044234435.1 Candidatus Saccharimonadia bacterium
CTCTTCTTCGGCCCAGCTTCGTAGGTGCGTGTCGCCAATGTAGAGCTGGAGTTCGCAATTAATGAATTCTCGAATAAGCTTTACGAAATCCGCCACCTGATTTGTGTGGTAGCGACTTGTGAGTTCGTGCAGGAACACTTCCAAGCCTTTCGGTAGGTTGCACTTTTAATATATAACTTTAATGCTATTATGCAAGCATAAAAAATAAAAAGCCTCATTTTTTTGAGGCTTTAATTTTGTCATCCCAAATGATACAAGACTCAGTGATCCATTCAATTGTGTTTTCTTTCATTGAATCTATAACAAAATCGTTTAAGAAATATGGCTCTGATTGAAGTTCTTTACGAAACTTAAAAGCTAATGATTCTGAATTATAAATCGAGCTTCTACTCCAGTAATCCTCGTAAGACATATCCTTCCAGCCGCCTAGAGTGATACAAAAAACAAAAATTTTTATAGCCAGTTTACCTTGCAATCTTTCATCGAAGGACTCGATAAAAGCTTTAGGATTATTGTAGGTTGGTTTTGCCATTGAACTTTTCCATATCCATCAGATCTGCCATCCAGTCCTCGTGATTGTCAGCAATGCTTTCGATTACTTCGGTGGAAAGGTTGAAAGGTTCATGCTTCAGCCTGGCAAGGGCTCGCTGAAGCTGATCGAAGGCATCCCAATCAGTGCCATCGCTGCACTTCCACGAATTCTGGTTGAGGATGTAAATCAGCAGTAGCTGATAGAACTGATCTCGATGCTTGGCGGGGTAATCCATATAAAGCTTTACGACTTCGCTTGCCACTAGTCTTCTCCTTTTGAGGTGCGGAGGTAAAATTATAGATCAATGTATGGTTTTTTACAAATTTAAAGCTCCGCAAAGTTGCGGAGCTATTGAAATATTGAATCGATTAAATTGACGGATTGATTAAGCCAATAAATCGGATTGGAATTTATTGATTGAATGACAGCGTGTGGGGTATTGAGCTTATTACAGGTAAGGCCTTCATGAAAATTTTCTAGCCTCTCCAAAAGGTCTACTGAACAGCCTTCTTCATGCATTCTTGCTAAAGTATGAGAATATACAATAACTAAAATTAGAATTGCCTGTAGGTCTTCGCCTTGATAATGGTCAAAGAATTCCTGCGGTTCCATTTTGCTCTCTTTCGAAGGTGCTAGGGGTATAATAGATTAAAATATGTACTTAATAAACTATAAGCTTAATAAGGTATAATGTTTTTATGTCCAAACTAAAAGAAAAACTTGATAAACTTCCCAAAACTCCAGGAGTCTATTTCTTTAAAGACAAGAAGGGCAAGATTATTTATATAGGCAAAGCATCGATCCTTAGAAGAAGGGTTAAGTCTTATTTTAGTAAAAAACACAGCGACTACAAAACTCCACTATTGGTAGAAAATATAAGTGACATTGAATGGGTTGAGACAAATTCCGAAATTGAGGCTTTGTTTTTGGAGGCAGAGTTCATTAAGAGGCACAAGCCACTTTATAATGTTCGTGAGCGGGATGATAAAAACTTCATATTTGTAAGAATTACAATGCAAGAAGATTTTCCGACTGTTAGTTTGGTGCGAAGACCAATGGACGACAAGGCAAAATATTTTGGACCTTTCATAAATAGCTATGGGGTTAGACAGGCCCTAAAATACCTGCGCAGAGCCTTTCCTTACTTTGTAAAGGGCAAGCACAAATACAGCTCTAAATTGGAATATCAAATAGGTGTTTTGCCAAGACCCGACGTCACCAAGACCGAATATCGAAAGCAGATTAGAAAGCTAATTATGGTGCTTGAAGGTAAGAGCACTAAACTAATTGATGCACTTAAAAAAGATATTGACAAGCTGTCTAAAAGACAAAAATATGAAGAAGCAATTGAACTTAGGAATCAATATTTGGCACTAAAAGCACTTAACACCAGGGTAGTTTTTGGCGGTGAAGAGAAGATTGTAATTGGTGTGGATTCTGCACTTAAGGGACTTTCTGAAATATTAGAACTAAAAAAGCTCAGGCGTATTGAATGCTACGACATTAGTAATTTTGCTGGCGGCGACAGTGTAAGCTCGATGGTGGTTTTTACAGATGGCTTACCAGACAACAAGCAGTACAGGCATTTTAAGATGCGCACTAAAGGCCCAAATGATTTTGCTATGATGCATGAAACAATTTCTAGGCGATTTAGTGATAGAAATAAATCTTGGCCAAAGCCAGACTTGATTATAATCGACGGCGGTAAGGGGCAGTTATCAAGTGCTAAAAAAGCACTTGCAGAGCTAAACAAAGACATATTCGCTGTTGGTTTGGCAAAACGTTTCGAGACTATAGTTGTGGACGCTAAAGACTTGGGTCAAAAAGCTAATCTAAGGATGGAAGGTGAGTATTATATGATTAACTTCGAAAAGGACTCTCCTATATTACATTTAATTCAAAGAATCCGAGATGAGGCGCATCGCTTTGCTGTGAGCTACCATACGATAGTTCGAGCAAAAAGGATTAAAAAATCACAATTAGAAGAAGTGCCAGGGGTTGGCCCAGCCACCCGTAAAAAACTCCTTAGAGCTTTTGGTAGTGTGGAGGGTGTTAAAAGGGCCACTAAGGATGAGCTAGCAGAGCTGGTGGGGCTATCTAGAGCCGAGATTATAATGTCCTACTTGCCCAAATAGGCCCATTACCTGTAAATATGCTAAAATAGTATATGTGGTAAGACGGTTTTTATTGACTTGGCTAGCTAATTTTTTAGGTCTTTTGGTTGCTTCAACTCTTTTGAAGGGCATCGCAGCCGACGGGCTTACAGTTATACTTATTGCTAGCTTAATATTTGGTGTTGTAAACGCCTTATTGAGGCCATTTTTAGTGATACTAAGCCTACCGGCAATCGTATTGACTTTTGGCTTGTTTAGTTTAATAATTAACACCCTTCTCTTGTACATCACAAGTGCTATCTACTCTCCTTTTAAAGTAGAGTCTGTGTGGTCTGCAATTGCGGCTGTGATAGTAGTATGGCTTGCCAACTACATTATGGGATTTATAATTGATAAGGAAGAAATATGAAATCATTTTTACAAGTAGCATTAATAGTAATATCTATCCTGATAACAATTTTTGTAATGCTCCAAAATCAGGGCGGCGGCTTAGGAACTGCTTTTGGTGGCGAAACTAGCTTTTATAGAACTAAGAGGGGAGCCGAAAAGTTTTTATTTGTTGGGACTATTGTTTTGGGTGTAGCTTTTGTGGCCTGCATACTAGCACTATTAACCGTCTAATAAATGAGTTCTTATACTGAATTTACTCTAAAAAGGAAGTTCCGAAGCTGGGGTAGGAAGTTTAGATTATGGCGCACCTGGCTAGTGAATTATTTAAACAGACACCTCTTTGGTTCCTGGCATAAGCTTGGTAACGTTCGCTGGACTTTTGCGGCATGGATTTTTATTGCACTAGTTTCTTTGTGGGGGTTGTCATTTCAGATATTTGCCCTAAATGGAGCCTCAATAGAAAAGCCTAAAAGAGGGGGCACATACCGAGAAGCTTTAGTGGGGCAGGTTAAGAGTCTTAACCCATTATTCCCTGAAAACAACGCAACCGAATCGGTGGTGAGCTTAGTGTATAGCGGACTCACAAAAGTTAATGGTAAAAGAGAAATAGTGAGCGACTTGGCAGAAAAATGGGATATTTCTGAAGATCGAAAGAGCTACACCTTTTATATTAGAAAAAATGCCACTTGGCACGATGGAGTAAAGCTAACTTCTAAAGATGTAGCCTTTACGGTTGATAAGGTTCAAAACCCAGATACCCGAAGCCCGTATTCGGCCAATTGGAGTGGAGTTAAATACCAAATCATCGATGACTACACGATTAAATTCTCACTGCCTTCATCTTATGGAAACTTTCTGTACAATACGACTTTAGGAATTCTACCAAAACACCGTCTCGAAAATGTCGCATCATCAAGCCTCAGGTCTTATGAATTTAATCAAAGACCAGTCGGTAGTGGGCCATACAAAATTGAACTATTGGAAGTAGACTCAAGTTCTATCGAGCTAGATTCGTATGATAATTACTATATCCAGGAGCCATATATCGAAAAGGTTTTATTTGTTCTTTTTGAAGATTCCAAGCAAGCCATAGATTCGTTAATAAGAAAACAGGTAGATGCTGTTTCTCAGGTTCAGCCAGAGGATGTTTCTACGGTGGAAAAAATTCAGGGAATAAATGACTATCGAATTGGTTTGCCGGCCTATGTAGGAGCTTTCTTTAATTTAAAGAATGCCCCGATGAATAACTTGGACTTCAGAAAAGCGCTGGCATATTCTACTAATAGAGAAAGTCTAGTAAAGGATCAGCTAAATTCAGAAGGTTCGGTTGCTTATTATCCAATACCGGCTGGCTTTATCGGCTTCAATCCCTCGGCCGAGAAATATCAGTATGATTTCAATAAAGCCAAAGAGCTATTGTCAAATTCAAAGGTTGATACCAAATCAACATTAAGGCTGGTTACGCTTGATTCACCACAGTATAAAGAGCTAGCCAATAAAATAGCCGACGACTGGAAGAAGCTAGGTATAAACATTGAAGTAATTACTGCCGACATTGCTAATCTTCAACAAAATTATATTAGAAGCAGAAATTATGACATTCTACTATATGGTCAAAATGTGGGTATTGATTCGGATGTTTATAGCTTTTGGCATTCGAGCCAGGCCAACGACCCAGGGCTGAATGTATCAAGCTATAAAAATGCAGAAGCAGATAAATTTTTGGAAGCAGGCAGGCTTGCAAAAGACCAAGCTTTCAAAGCTAGCCGGTATTCAGCCTTTGTGGATATTTGGGCTAAGGACCTGCCTGCAGTTGTAATTTACAACCCTTACTACAATTACGCTCAGTCAGACAGGGTTATTGGATTCGACACAAAGAAAGTAGTTGAGCCAAGCAATAGATTTTATAATATATACGACTGGTATATTGTCGGTGAGTAGCTACTTAACGTAGTAGAAGTTGTATCCAGTATCGTTCTTGCGATCCCAGTTGAATTGAGGTCTTAGTAGATACCATACGCTTCTGTATGCATTAACACCGGCTATTTGGTATTCATAAGTAGTGTTGTTGGCTACTTCAATATTATTGTTTGTTCTATCTAGTCTAGCCCCTTCTGGCACACCTTCGATTGGCCTGACACAGAAAGAGATGTCTAGAGGGGCCGGGAAGCTAAACCTTCCATCAGCGTCGGTCGTGACAGTCTTGTCGCCGATGCAGGTTTGTAATTTAACATTTGGAAGTGGGGCCTCATTGAGTGTTATACGACCATTAACTGTTACATTGTAAGATTCAGAGGGAAGGCCAAATGGATTGGGTGGTAGTATTGGGGCTGTAGGCAGCGACGAAGCAGCGGGTGCGTTGAGGCTTTGGCTGGCATCTGCTGCAAAAGTAGTGCCCTTAATCCAGCATCTGTAACTTGCATTCCAGGGTTGAGTTCCGCGTCTGGCAAAAGTATTATTAAATGCAAGTTCTTGAATTTCGCCTGGTGCTTGATAGGCTTGAGGATACTGGGCAGCGAGCTCTGGGCCAACAGCACTTCTCCAGGTTCTGGCATCGTATTGATATTTGCCAGTATGGCCACTTGGACCTATTCGGTCGTATCTGCCACCTGATTCGCAATAACCAATCCGGTCTCTCCAGTAATCAGGGTCAGTATTGAATACTGGTATACCTGTAGCGGCATAGCTTCTTATTATTATAAAAACTCCTACAATTACAAAAATTACCACAAACGAGGCAATGGCAGCCTTGCTAGTTATGATACTTTTGAAGCCTTTTGAGTTTGATGTTCTGGATTTTTGATTTTTCATAATACTTATGTATTAGTTTAGACGAAAGTCTATATAAGTCAAATCAGCTTTATTATATTTATTAAAATTGTTATGCTATATATATGAGCACGCTTATAAAAGAGCTACAAGAAAAGCTAGAAGGCGAAGTAGTCTACGATTCGCATAGTCGTGATTTTTTCTCTACTGATGGCGGGATATTCAAAGTAACACCAAAGTTGATAATCTATCCGAGCGGTGAAAAAGATGTGATAGAAACATTAAGGTTCAATCACAACCTTGTACCTAAAAAGAGAGCCTTGCCCATAACGGCTAGAGGCAAGGGCACAGATCAGGGAGGAGCATCATTAAGCGAGGGCATTAGCTTGGTTTTTCCTGCCCACATGAGAAAAATGGTGGAAATGAAAAAGGATACTGTTACGGTCCAGCCCGGCATGATTTTTGCTCATCTTGAGTCTGTTTTGAAAAGTCATGGAAGATTTTTGCCTCCATACCCAGCCAGCGTAGACTTTTGCAGTATTGGTGGCGCTTTAGCAAATAATTCTGCAGGCGAAAAGACA
>JBIIIT010000028.1:0-6266 GCA_044234435.1 Candidatus Saccharimonadia bacterium
TCTATTTTGAATGTCTCTCAGGGAAGCAAGCTAACAGTGCTGGGTTTTCCAGGATCAGCCGAGAATGAACTTGTCAGCAAAGACCAGAGTTTGCCCACAACAACCCAAGGAACTGTCAGCTCGGTTAGAAATGCAAATGGAACAAATAATAAATTAATCCAGACTGATGTATCAATCGCTAAGGGAAACTCTGGTGGCCCTGCTTATAATTCTGATGGCGAAGTTGTTGGGCTTGCGACATACATAAGTTCAGATGGAACTTTGGGCTCTAGCAATGTAAATTACATGAGAGACATCCAAGATATTAAGGACCTTTTGAGCAAAAATGGAATAAAGCTGCCAGATGAAATCTCCGGAAATCAAAAACTTTGGGAGCAGGGCCTGGCTAAATTTAATAGTGCATACTATACTGCGGCTCTATCAGATTTTCAAAAAGTTAAACAGGATTACCCTCAAAATAGATTAGTAGATAACTTCATTGCCAGAGCCCAGGACGCTAAATCTAAAGGAAAAGAGGCTACTGACCCAAATATTTACCTTTTAATTATAGGTATTTCTGTGGTTTTTATATTCATACCGACAGTAATAATGTTTATTGTTGTACGCCATCATCATAACCGAAGAGAAAAACACAGCAAATATGTCAATCAAAAGATAGATTCGACCTTAAATAGGCAGTCAGCTCGGCCAGTTCCAATAAATTTGAATACACAAAATTATGCACAAAATACAAAATCTAGAAATGTCGACATGTTATCGCATGCTCAAAGCTCGCAAAAAGACAAAAAACCGTAGTTATAAGAAGCGTAAAGCTGTTATAATATAAACATAACAACTAAGGAGGTTTTTAATGACAAAAGTTGCCATTAATGGATTTGGAAGAATAGGAAGAAGTGCTTTTAAAATAGCCTTTGCCAACCCCTCTTTAGAAGTAGTCGCTATAAATGACCTTACCGATACGAAGACATTGGCTTATTTATTAAAACACGATAGTAACTATGGCACTTACCATAAAGATGTTAAAAGCACAGAAGACTCATTGATAGTTGACGGAAAAACAATCAGAGTTCTTGCAGAGAAGGATCCATCAAAGCTACCTTGGGATAAGATGAAGATAGATGTAGTAGTAGAGTCTACTGGATTTTTCACCAAGGCCGAGGATGCTGAGCTACATATTAAAGCCGGAGCTAAAAGAGTCATAGTATCAGCAGCCATTAAAAATGAAGAAAACAATCCAAAAGCTGGCAACTTTTTAATAGGGGTAAATGATGAGCAAATAACAGATCAGCAGATAATTTCGAACCAGTCTTGCACCACCAATTGCATAACCCCAATTGCCTACGTTGTGGAGAACGAATTTGGAATTGAAAAATCATTGATGACCACGGTTCATGCCTACACAGCTTCACAGTCCTTGCAGGATGGACCAAGCAAGGATTTAAGAGAAGGTCGAAATGCTGCCGAAAATATTGTGCCGACCACAACCAACGCAACCGTAGCAGCTACTAAAATTGTAAAGTCACTTAAGGATAATTTTTTAGGCTTAAGCATTAGAGTTCCGGTACCAGTTGTTTCGATTGCCGATTTTACAATCGTTACTAAAAACGACACTACCGTTGAAGAAATTAATAATGCTCTAATAAAAGCCTCCAAAACCCCAGAGATGAACCATGTTTTAGCCTGCACTCAAGAGCAATTGGTTTCTAGCGATTTGATTGGAGATCCGCATTCGGCAATAGTTGATTTGAATTTAACACAGGTAGTAGGCGGTAATTTGGTTAAGATCGTAGCTTGGTATGACAACGAGTGGGGCTATTCTAATCGACTTGTAGAGCTCGTGGAAAAAGTTGGCGCAAAAGCAAGGTAACTATGAAGGTGTTTATTGCAGCTGACCATGCCGGCTTCGACAGCAAGAACTCTCTTATAACCGAGCTTGAAAAAAAATACACAATTCACGATATGGGTCCTTATGAACTTGACCCGAACGATGATTATCCGATTTATGCAAAAAAAGTTTCTCTGGCTGTTAAAGAAAATCCCGGATCTATGGGTATACTTATTTGCAAAAGTGGAGAGGGTATGGCGATAGCCGCAAATAAAATAAAAGGAATTAGGGCAGTAACGGTGGATAGTATCGAGCAAGCAAAAGAAACTCGTCAGGACAACGATAGCAATGTTCTTAGCTTGTCTTCCAAAGAATTGTCATTAAGGGAAATCAACGAAATATCTAAAGCTTGGTTGAATACAAATTTCTCTGGCCTCGAAAGGCATCAAAGAAGAATAGATGAAATATCTAGACTAGAAAAGGACATGTTATGACCAAAATCGTACCGGCTGTTTTAGTTCATAATAAAGAAGATTACGTCGAAAGACTGAATGTTATTAGGCAGTTAACTAATCGTTTTCAGCTCGACGTTATAGATGGAGAATTTGTAGATAATAAAACAATTCAGTTAGATGAAATATCCAGACTGAACGAAACAAAAATTGATATTCACCTCATGGTAAAAAGCCCAAAGCAGTTTGTTGAAAAGGCAATTAGTTTTAATCCTAACAATATTATTATTCAGTATGAATGCGAAGAGGACATAAGGCCTCACCTAGAGAGAATAAAAAAATCTGGCTTAAACGCCGGTGTTGCAGTAAATCCAGATACTAAGTTGTCTAAAATAAAGCCGTTAAAAGACTTAGTAGATCACTTTTTGATAATGGGCTACCCGGCAGGATTTGCAGGGCAAAAACTGGACCCAATCGTTTTTGAGAGGCTCGAAGAAGCGAGGGCTTTATTGCCTAGTGCAGAGATCGGTTTGGACGGTGGAGTTAATGAAAAAAATGCTAAAAAAATATTGCAAGCTGGCTTTGATGTTGTAAACATCAATTCATTAATCTTCAATAGCCAGGACCCCCTCAGTAGCTATATGAAGCTTTTGGAGTACACTCTATGATACATACAGAAAAAGAACTAGAACTAATCGCGAACCACATTCGAGAAGACATTATTAAAATGTTAGTTGAGGCGGGAAGCGGCCATACGGCAGGACCACTCGGAATGGCTGATATATTTACGGCGCTTTACTTTGAAGTTTTGCGTCACAAACCAAGCGACCCGAATTGGTCCGAAAGAGACAGGGTGGTGCTGAGCAATGGGCATATTAATCCTGTGCTTTATGCAACAATGGCCAGAGCTGGCTATTTTGAGCTAGATGAACTTAAGACGCTTCGCAAATTTGGAACTCGTCTTCAGGGGCACCCCGAAAGACTAAGATTGCCAGGTCTTGAAACTACTAGCGGTCCATTGGGCAGCGGGATTAGTCAGGCAAGCGGCATGGCGTTAGCACTTAAAATGGACGATATGAAGCAGCAGAGGGTCTGGTGCCTGACCAGCGATGGTGAGCATCAAGAAGGAAACACGTGGGAGGCAATTATGTTTGCCGGTAAAAACAGGCTTAATAATCTGACTGTAGTAGTAGATAGAAATAATATTCAAATTGATGGAATGACTGAAGATGTAATGCCACTTGAGCCATTTGCGATGAAGTACCAGTCTTTTAATTGGCACGTAATTGAGATAAATGGGCACGATTTTGATGACATAATATCAGCCATGAACCAAAGCAAGGCTATATTTGAAAAGCCAACTTGTATTATTGCCCACACCATTCCCGGAAAAGGGGTAGACTTCATGGAATTTGATTTTCGTTGGCACGGCATACCACCCGGCGCCAAAGATTTATCTGGCGACCCACCAAAAGATATCCAGGCTAAGTCGGCACTTGAAAAGCTTAGAACAATGAATGGCAAAATCAGGAGTGAGCATGAATAGCATTTTAAGCGATGACATATTTAAGCAAGAAATTTTAATGGAGCCTACCCGAAAAGGTTTTGGCGAAGGCTTACTAGAGGCTGGAAAGAATGATGAAAATATAGTGGCTTTATCGGCCGACTTGGTTGAATCAACTCAAGTTGAGCCTTTTGCAAAATCATTTCCAGACAGATTCGTCGAGATGGGTGTGGCTGAGCAAAATCTAGTAACCGTAGCTAGCGGTATGTCGGCAGTGGGCAAGAAACCTTTCGTGACAAGCTATGCTAGCTTTAGCCCAGGGCGAAATTGGGAACAAATTCGCACCACCATTTGCTTAAATGATAGGCCAGTCAAAGTTGTTGGCTGTCACTCCGGCGTTTCGGTTGGCCCTGATGGTGCAACTCATCAAATGCTAGAGGATATTGCATTGATGCGGGTGTTGCCGAATATGATTGTTGTCGTTCCTTGCGATAGCTTGGAGGCCAAAAAGGCTACCGAAGAATTGGCCAAAATGGACAAGCCTAGCTACCTAAGACTAACCAGAGAAAAAACCGCTGTCATAACTACAGAAGACACCGATTTTAAAATAGGAAAAGCAAATGTATTAAAAGAGGGAAGTGATCTGACAATTATTTCCTGTGGACCTCTAGTCTATGAAGCCCTAAAGGCAGCGAGAGACTTGGAAAATAAAGGCAAAAGTGTGGAAGTCATTAATTGTCATACCATCAAACCCTTAGACTCTAAAACAATATTAAAAAGTGCTAAAAAAACAAAACTCGTCTTTACACTGGAAGAGGCTCAGAATTCTGGAGGTCTAGGTGGAGCAGTAACTGAATTGCTATCACAGCAATTGCCAACCAAGGTCGTTAGGCTGGGTGTGAAGGATAGATTTGGTCAGTCCGGAACAATAACTGAACTCTGGCGTGAATATGAATTGGATAGTGATTCTGTGGTAAAGTCTATTATTGAAGTAATAGGGGGTTAATATGAGCTTAGATGTTTTGTGCATTGGTTCCTCTAGATTCGATGTTTTTATAAGCGGCAAAGGACTTAAACCAGATAAGTTCTCGCTAGAAAATAAAATTGAACTAAAAAATGACAGTAGTTATGAAATAGAGCATGCTATTTATGAAGCTGGAGGCTCAGCTTTAAATTCATCAATCCTTTTTGCCAGGCAAGGAATTAAGGCAGGCTGTTTGTCCATGACCGGCAAAGATCATTTGGCAAATCAAATTAAAATTATCGCAAAGCACGAGGGCGTGGAAATAAATAATATAATCAGCAGGACCCAGCATCACACTGATTTAAGTATTCATATTATTACCGATAGAGCTCATGAGGTTAATTTGTCCTACAATCGCTCATCGTTTTATATGAGATCAAAAGATACTAAGCTACCAAATTTAAGAACCAATCTTATTTATTTTGCAGAGCTGCCAGACGATTTTAAAACTTTTAAATATTATGTAAATTGGGCAAAGATAAATAAATCAGAGATATACATTAATCTTAAAGACTTTAAGAATTATAAAAAACGTCAAATAAATTTTGTTTTGTCCAATTCTCAAAAAGTATTTATTCCTTTAATTTTGGCCGAAGCTTATTTTGGTGGAGAAATAAGCCCAGAGGAAATAACTCGAAACTTATGTGGCATTGGAGCAAAATCAGTAGTGCTGTATGATGTTATTAGTAATAGTTATGCTTACGAGGACGAAACAATTTATATCTGCTCAACTTATAAAAAAATCAATCCACTAGACATGACCGGCAGCGAAGATGTATTCGCTGCAGGTTATATATCTGCGATTATTAACAATAAAAATATTCCAGAAGCACTCACCATGGCTAGTGCTAATGCCTGTGCAGTAATGGAAATATTTGGAACCCGGATTGCAATACTTAAAAAACCAGCATTAAGAACTGTTAAGGTAGAAACTAAAACACTATGATGAAAGAACACAAAATAGATATCTTGAGCGTTGGCGATGTAGTTAGCGATGCGTTCATAAAGCTTCTGCCGCACGAGGCAACTATTAAAAACCCTAGCTCGCATCATCCACTGCTTTGTATGACTTATGGCACCAAAATACCTTTTGAAGAAGCGATTGTAATAGACGGAGTTGGAAATAGCCCAAATGCAGCAGTTTGCTTTGCAAAATTAGGTTTAAATTCTTCTTTGTATTCTAATATTGGCGACGACAAAGTTGGCGAGAACATTTTGGTAGCCTTAAACTCTCAAGGAGTATCTGTTGAATTTGTTAAAAAGCATAATTCAATGGCTAGTAATTATCATTATGTGCTCTGGTATGGTGCCGACAGGACTATACTTATAAAACATGAGCCATACGATTACACTTGGCCTAATATAAGTTCCCACAACAAACCAAGATGGATATATCTAAGCTCTATTGGAGAGAAGGCTGGCCATATTCACGACGATATAGTCGACTATCTCGATAAAAAC
>JBIIIT010000029.1:0-6043 GCA_044234435.1 Candidatus Saccharimonadia bacterium
GCTGACGAAGCGAAGCACGAAGAAGGTGACGGCGGCGAGTGCCAACAGGATGACCTGGAACCGGTACTGGTTCCAGATCATGACCGCGGCTCCCCAGCCTACGATCAGAAAAACTACGTACATGACCACGTGGGTCAGGTCGAGCTTTTTCAACTCAAAACCTCCTGGTTTAAGCCCGTTCGGGCTGGTCGAGTTTCGACCGTGTGTATTATACCAACAAATACCATAATTGTCAATATATTTTTACAAATATTTACAGTTTAAAACATCGGTTGATTATTTAAAGTGTTTATAATTTATGACAAAAATAAAATAAGAAACTTTCAGCTCCAGAATCTACTGGTATAATACCTGTATGCCAGAATTACCAGAAGTAGAGACAGTTCGCCTGGGTTTGCAAGAATTTTTACCAGGCCAGACCATTAAATCAATCACCAAGGATTGGCCTAAAAGTCTTCCTGTATCGGACGAACTAATTAAATCTAGCTTGGTTGGATCAAAGATAGATTCCGTACAAAGGCGCGGAAAGCTAATAATTATGCCCCTCAACAGCGGCTATAGTCTTTTGGTGCATCTTAAAATGACCGGCCAGCTGGTTTATCGGCCAAACAAGGGCGAGGGTTTTGGCGGTGGTCATCCTAACGATAGCCTGATAGACAAATTGCCAGACAGATCTACGAGGGTAATTATTGAACTAACAAATGGAACGTTGTTTTTCAATGACCAGCGCAAATTTGGCTGGGTAAAGCTTGAAAAGACCGAGGGTTTGTACGAAAACAATGCATTTTTAAGTAAGCTCGGGCCAGAGCCACTTGAAGATAATTACACATTTGAACAGTTCAAAACTGCTATAAAGCGCAGGTCCAAGACAAGTATAAAGGCGGCTATATTAGATCAAACAGTAGTCGCTGGTGTGGGTAATATATATGCTGACGAGTCTCTTTTTGCTGCCAGAATTAATCCGCTAACCAAAGCAGGTGATGTAAGCACAGTAAAGTTGAAGCGCCTATATAATGCAATCCGCGAAGTAATGAGTTTGAGTATTTCGCTTGGTGGTAGTAGTGACCGAAATTACGTCGATGCCAAGGGTAATAGGGGAAGTTATTTGAAGTTTGCCAAAGTGTTTCGTAAGGAAGGTAGCCCTTGCCCGGAATGTGGCGGCGAAATTAAAAAGATCCGTGCGGCCGGGCGAGGAACCCATATTTGTCCGCGTTGCCAAAAAATAGTTAAACCAAATAAATAAAAAAGCCCCTTAATGGAGCTTTAACTTTTTTTAGAACTTACACTCTGGCTGAATGTCATTCATTGCCAGGTATATGTCTCTGAGGCAATTTATTTCTCTGCCAGTAAATCTGTGCTTATAATTGCACTGATTGCATTCCATCAAGGAATGCATCTTTGTCATTTTAAACTTGCTTGTTTTGACAAGTGTACAGAGTAGGATGATTCGATTTTCATCCTCGTCCCAGAGTTCGATTATGGGTGTGCTATCGTGGGGCCTTCTGTCACGAAAGCTGATGTGCACAGTGCCGTCTTCATCGATCCCTCTGGTAATTCGCCTAGCGAGCCTGACATACTTGGCTCTCTTGTTGGCAGCCTCTTTCTCATACTTTTCAAAAAGGCTTCTGATTTTTGTCTGCTCTTGTTCAATTTCGGCCACCCTTGAATCAAGGTAGGCCTCTTTGGCACGGTGCCTGAGTCCCATAGCTCCCCCGAAGCTAGAAGGTCCAATGACGCAATTATAAATGCATAATACTACCAAGGTCAATCTGTTAAGCTCGTGCTTGGGTGCTTAACATAATATATACTAGCTATTATGATTTTGTATTTATATGGCGAGAACAGCTTTGCAATTAGCCAGCAAATTAAGCTAATAACAAACAAGTACACAGAAAGTACTGGCTCTGATGGTGATATGCAGAATATTGATGTTCATCAAAACGGCATTCAAAGCTTGCTTTCGAGCTTGCCAATTATGCCGATGTTCGTAACGAGCAGGCTCATAATTGCATCTAATTTAGATAAAGCTAAACCGACGGCTGAACAAATTGATGAAATTATCAATAATACTGCTGAGTCGACTAACTTAATAATCACCGATCCGAATCCAGATAAAAGAACCTCAATTTATAAAAAATTATCAAAGCTCAAGGGGGCCAAGGAGTTCAAAAACTTAATGGGCGGTGAGCTATCAAAATGGGTTAGCTCAGAAGCTAAAAATAACCAAGCAGAAATTAGCCCAGCAGATATAAAATACCTAATCGATAAGGTCGGCGAAGACCAGTGGACCCTGGCTAATGAAATACAAAAGCTAGCTAGCTATAACCAAAAAATCACCAAGACCACCATAGATGAACTGGCTGTTCCGAGTTTGGAGAACAATACTTTTGTTCTCACCGAAGCTTTGGCTAGCAAAGATTTAGCTCGAGTACTAAATTTGTACAAAGATATTAAGCTTCAGGGCCATGCCGACCAGCTTATTTTAGGGGCTATTACTTATCAATACCGTACAATCCTGCTTGTTTTACTCAACAACAGTGAACTCAATAGAGCTTATAAAATGTCTCCTTACGCACTTGGCAAGGCTAGATCTGTAGCTAAAAACTATACACTTGAAGACGTTAAAAAGGCCTATAAATTTATTTCTGAAGCTGATATTAATACAAAAACAGGGGAGCTATCGTCGGGTGAGGCTATGAACAAGCTATTTTACTCACTTTGCAGCCTTTGATAATCTGAAAACTGCCAGATACGCCGGGTGGATTTTAGCATCTTTGAATATAAATTTTGGCCAATACGGCATATATGATTCTTGCAAAAGCTCAAAGCCCTCATTATTAAAGAGCTCTTTAACTTCTTCGCCGGTTGGCCTAAAAACATGGGTAGAGTCTTTGGCGTAGGTTTTACCATATATCCAATTGGAAAGCTCATTGTTAATTGTGGGTAGGTGAATTATCACCAATCCGTCATTGTTCAGTAGGGATTTGATATTTTTTACACCTAGCTTTGGATTTGTGAGATGCTCAATAACATTAATTGCTAGTATTAGGTCGAACTTTTTATTAAGCTTGCTGGGTTTTAGTATGTCTGCGACAGATACATTGAAGCTAGGATTTTGCTTTTTAGCCATTTCAACTGCTTCTTTAGAAATATCTGTTCCGTATATTTCTTTGGCGCCTTTGAAGCTATTTAGCAGGTAGCCGTACCCGCAGCCAATATCTAGCACTGCCGATTTGCTTAGCGATTTGGCGCTGTACTTGTTAAACAGGCGCACAAAAATCCCGTCGCGAAGTTTATCGAAACGGGTTTGTTTGAGCTGGCCAGATTCATCTGTTTTATATACAGTAGCAAAGTAGTCTTTAGGCTGTTTGGCCGAAGGCTTTGCTTGTTTGGCCCTCATATTTATATTTATTTAGCTGATTTTTTAGCTGGAGTTGCTTTTTTAGCAGCCGGCTTCTTGGCAGGAGCCTTCTTGGCTGTTGCTTTTTTGGCGCTTGGTTTGCCTGGGTTTTCAGTTCCGAATGGCTTAGCTGCAACAGAGTTGTAGCTCTTGGTTAGACGGCTCTTTTTGCGGGCGGCAGTTTGCTTTTTAATAACACCCTTGCGCACAGCTCGGTCAATTTCCTTGATAGCTGCAATTAGTTCGGCGTTACTTTTTACCTTGCCGGTAGCAACTTCATCGCGAACTGCTTTGAATTTAGCTTTAACGCCAGTTTTAACGCTAACATTATATGCTTTGCGCTTCTTTTCTTGGCGAACTCTTTTAATTGCTGATTTGATTACTGGCATAGTTAAATACGTCTTTCTAAAAATTTATAAGGGTTAGTATAGCTCATTTTTGCCTATCTGTAAATACCTGTTAATAACTGTATCTATAAAATTGTTGTTAAATTTAGCAACATAAGACTATAATGGCTTAATCATGCCAATACAAAACATAGTAAATTTGCTTTTGCAATCTGGACTGGAGGATAGGCAGGCTAGAGTTTATGCCGCTTCACTTATACTAGGCCCTGACAGTGTTTTGCGTATTTCCGAACAAGCTAAAGTAAAGCGTGCTACAACGTATTTGGTCATAGAAGAGTTGATAGCTATGGGGCTAATGTATGAGACCAGAAAAGACAAGAAAAAACTCATATCTGCCAAGTCCCCAGATGCAATTGGCCAGTATCTGGAATTAGAAGAATCCAGAATAGTAAGACAAAAAGAGAATCTCAAAAACAGCCTAGAAGAAATTAAGAGTTTCTCTAAAACAAGCTCTTCTCCGTCGGTAAGATTTTACAGTGGCAAAAATGTCGCCTCTACAGTTAATTCATATTTGACACGCAAAACCTCCCAAAAAGAAACCGTATATTCTTTAGGTGATACAGATGAAGTTATGCGATCAGATCCAGATATTCTTAAAAAGGGCGTCGAAAGGAGAGTAAATAAAAAAATCCGCACCAAAGTCATTTACTCTGGTTCTATAGATATGCCTGACAAAATAGACGGTAGGGAATCAATCAAGGCTGACTTTAAGGTTGCGGGTGCTGTTCAGATACAAAAGGAAGTTATGACAATTATGACGCACGAAGGCTTGGATTCGGTAGGGATTGTGATTGAGGGTGAAAAAATAATTGCACCTATAAGGCAGCTTTATGAAATGGCTTGGGAAGGCCAAGAGCTTAAAAAGAGGCAAAATAAAGATAATTAGATAACCCAAAGTCTGTTGTTATATATTGACAAAACTCTGTTACTATTGTAAAGTGTGGTCATATCTAGCTTCGCTAGAAAGTACCTGAAAGGCAGGTTCGAGATGACTGAAGACCTTGAAGAGGTCAATAATCAAACCAGTCTAAATGAAATTCTTGAGGTCTGTAATAATAAAAGTGTTCAGGAAGCAGCTTTGGGAGTAGTAGTTGGTGAAGCTTATGCCCACATAACCTTCAACGCTGAAACTATAGTTTGGAGTAAAATTACTCCAAGAATTATCCCTAAGCCTACGCCTGAACAATCCAAGGCACTCTCCGAGTACCTTGCTGAAAATAACCTGGGTCTAGCGTGATTGCAAGCTGGCCCTTTTTTATTTTATAAACCAAGACTTTCGGTTATTCTTCCACCTTTAGGTTCTATTGTTTCTATCAATGCTTTTTCATACCTATTTATTTCAGAGGTAGGCTTTTTTAGCTCATTTTTATAAACTCTAGTTACGGTATTAAAGATGTTATCTATGTTGCCAATTCTTCTGACGTCTGTGTTGGTTTTATTACCAATACTTTCAATTTCAACAATCTTTACTCGTCTATCATATTCATTTTCTTGGACGTTAACTCCAGTAAACTTCACCTGTAGGGGAATCCTATTATCTAGAATTAGATTGTCTTCATTATCATAAGTGTATATATAGACCACTAAATCAGCAGCAACATTGCGTATTCTTCTTTCACCATTTCTGACATAACCATCAAAAGGCATATCTTCTCTTAGGAAAGCCTTCCTAGCCAATAAGATATCACCAGCTCTCTTTTTTATAGAGCTTCTTAGTATTAAGCTCGCCAGGGCTTCGCTTGACTCTCCAATTATTTCGGCGTTCGCCTCATTAGCTTGTAGTCTTTGAATTATCTGCATTTCAGGTGAGCCTATATTTTCTAACTGATTTTGCAGATTTTGAACTGTACTTTTGGTTTTTGCGTCTGATTGATCTTGCTCAAGCAATAAAAACAGTTGTTGATAGGTTGCATCTCTAAAATACATAGATGCTTCGTCTTTATGGGGGCTTTGCGATAGTATCACTTTGCTCAAAAGGCTTTTTGATGTCTCCAGCAACGTTAGAGTTTCTATTGGGTCCGCACCATTATTAAGGCCAGTTATTGCTGCCTCCATAAGCAAATTTGCTGCAAATGTTCTTTTATCAGTGATTTTGTTTTGAAGGATTCTAAATTCAACATTATTATCTTTGATTCCTTCAATTACCATCAAAGCCGATTTAATTAAATACATCCTCATGGAGTTACTGCTTTTGATATCCTCCAACTTATTACCTTGAGGTTCAAAAATATCAGGC
>JBIIIT010000030.1:0-5989 GCA_044234435.1 Candidatus Saccharimonadia bacterium
TTTTTAGAAATCTCTTTCAGGCCAGCATTTAACTTTTTTTGGGGAGCCCAATCTACGTGAGGCTGGAGTTCTAAATAATAATTGTCTTTACCAAAAACTTTTTTATACCACTTAGCGAGGTCCGTGGCCTGCTCCATTTGATCATTACTTATCATAGTTCCCAGTTCGCCCCCCAAGCATCCTGACAAAACAATAAGGCCTTCTGAATATTTTTCTAACAGCTCGTGATCAACCCTTGGCTTGTAATAAAAGCCTTCCAAGCAAGCAATTGTACTTAGTTTCATTAAATTCTGATAGCCCTGATTGTTCTTGGCTAGCAAAGTTAGGTGGTAGGGGTTTCTATCCTCAGCCGAGTTTTTGTCAGTGTGCTTTCTAGGTGCAACATAAGTCTCGAGGCCAATTATCGGCTTAATGCCTTTTGCTTTACAGGCTTTATAAAATTCTATACTGCCGCTAAGGGTGCCGTGGTCAGTAATTGCAACTGCCTGCTGCCCAATAGATTCTACGCGATCAACAAGCTGTGGAATTTTCTGAAGCCCGTCTAGCAAACTATAGTGAGTGTGATTGTGAAGATGAACAAAGTCAACAAAGCCAGTCTCTTTACGAGCTTTGGACAAAGTTTCATTTACATTACTAATATTATCCCCTGGCATATATCGCCCTCATTAAATTATTATATCAAGACTATTTTGCCGTTTTTACGGCATCCCCAATTTGTTTTATAAAATCACCAATCATAGGTATGCCACCAAGGTAGGTCGCCAAAAAACCAACAAATAATATGGCAAGGGCAGCTCCTAGAATTCCTGCAAAGCCTCTAACAAATCCAGCTTTAAAGTTTAGCCAAAATAGCTTCTTTTTATTTTTAAGTATTTCTAAAATGCCATCAAGAGATACTAAATCTTGTTCTTGAATGTTTTTAAATTGGCTTTTTTTAGCCATTATTTTTTACCTGGTTTTTTACTGCCCTGTATATCTTTTTTGACTTCTTTCGCGGCCACGCCTGCCACTTTTTTGGTTGATTTAGAGGCCTTACTGACAAACTTCTTGGTCTCTTTTAAGGCACCCTTTTTATGCACGTTTAGCTCTTGCATCAAGACTTTGCCATCTTGGATAAGCTTATCTGCTTCTCGGGCTGCTACTTTTGTAACTTTTTTACCTGATTTACTAAAGTCGCCGCTTTTTTCAGCTAATTCTTTTTTTACTTGTTCTGCTTTTTTGATAAGTTCAAGCTGCTTCTCTTTAGCATCGCCAGACAGATTATTGGCTTCTTTTTGGGCTTTCTTGATTTTTTCATCTAAATCGCTGCTTAGATCTTTTGCTTTTTTAGCAATATCTTCGCGCAATTCTTTACCTGCCTTTGGTGCAAATAATAGTGCAAATGTGCCCGCGATTGCTGCTCCAATAGCGGCTCCTTTTAAAAAACCTTTATTTTTCATTTTTTCTTTTTCCTTTCTTTTCATAATGCTTTCTTAGGTATTTTTCAATCAACATTGCAATAACACCAGGGTTAACTACGGCACTTCTTACCTCATCGACCAACTCAGTTGCAGTATCTGCACTTTCCTGAACTTTCTTTGAAGCTATCATTACCTCATTTGATGCCAAACGCACTTGCTTCATGGTCTTTATTAAACCTACTAAAAATACCACGGTATAGATAATCAGTATTATTAGCGCAATCGACACTAGTGTTATTAAAACTACCAATAAATTATTCATTATTTGTCCTCTTTCTTTATTTTAGACTTAGCTTTACTAATTATACCACTTGATTTAGTTGGCATTTTTGAATGCACATGCCTATCCAGCACAACCCACTCATTTTTCTCAATTAGGCTATTAGGGATGACATGCAATTTGCCATCCTTGCCTTCTATTCTAGTTTTTTTAATATCCATCTCTCTCACTATACCAACCGTTTTCTGATCACCAGCCTTTACTTCATAGCCCACCTTAAAATCTTTATCATTAGCTAGCTGTAGGCCTGCAAGCACATCGCTTACGGTTGTTGAAATAGCGTTCGAAAAACCAAGTAGAACAATTGCAAAAGATCCCGTCAAAGCAAGCGCAACGTTGGTCAAGCCTAAGACCTGAAGAAGTATAAAGAAAAATATTACCCACATCACAACTTTAATTAAGGCAACTGAAATTTCCTGCAATCCAATCGGCCACTTTGTCCATGTAATAGACTTATTAATAAGAAGTCCTAGAAACTTTATAGCCACCACGCCAACGATGATTACTAATAAAGCCATAGGTAGTCTCGTAATTAAATTGTCTACAGATAAATTTACGTTTCCGAAGCCTTTTAAGATATCGTTTTGAATGTTTTGCATAATTTATCCTTTCAGTAATTTAACCACAAGCTCGTTAACTTTTGAAGGGTTTGCTTGGCCTTTAGTTTCTTTCATAACTTGACCCACGAAGAATCCTAATACTTTTTCACTTCCTAACCGATAGTCTTCTACTGGCTTGGGGTTTTCTTTTATTATTTTTTCAATTATAGAAATTAATTCATCATCATCAGACATCTGAACGAGACCTTTAGATTCAATTATTTCAGAAGGGGAATTACCCTCGCAAACTTCAGCAAATATTTCTTTACCTATTTTAGAACTTATCTCCCCATCGTCAATTAACTTAACCAACTCAGCCAAGTTTTCACCAGATAGGTCATTTTTTGAATCTGACTTTATGGCCTGGAAGTCACCTACCAACCAATTGACTGCTTTTTTAACTAGCTTTTCATTTTTTAATATTTTCTGGGCTGTATTAAATATTTCGATGGTTTTAGGCTGAGAGATAAGCAAATCTTGATCATCAATACTTAAGCCAATACTGTTAAGCTCTTTTCTAATTACGATAGGTAAAATTTTAATTTCTTTCTGAATTTCTTCAACTAAATCATCGCTTAAATTAATCGGCGGAATATCAGGCTCCGGGAAGTACCTGTAGTCATTAGCTTCCTCTTTGCTGCGCTGAGAAAAAGTTTTTGATTTAGCATCATTCCAGCCCCTAGTCTCTTGCTCTACTTTTTCGCCCCTCTCTAATAGATCAATCTGTCTTTGTATTTCAAATTTCAGTGCTCTCTCGGCGTTTCTAAATGAATTTAAATTCTTAAGCTCCACTTTTGTGCCTAGCTCATCTGAGTCGCTAACAGAAACGTTCAAATCAAATTTGAAATTACCATGCTCCATATCGCCATTACAAATACCTAACGAAGTTACGATGTTGTAAATTTCTTGGAGATATCTTTTTGCTTCTTCTGGGCTGTTTATGTCTGGCTCCGAAACTATTTCTACCAATGGTGTTCCGGCCCTATTGAAATCCACCAAGCTATAGTCAGCTCCGTCAGGGTGCGTAAGTTTTCCTGCATCTTCTTCTAAATGGGCATGGTGAACTCCAATTTTTTTGAATTCACCATCAACCAATATTTCTACAAAACCATCTTGAATGATTGGATGGTCCATCTGAGTAATCTGATAACCCTTTGGAGAATCGGGGTAAAAATAATTTTTTCTATCAAAAGTTGTTGTACTGGCCACTTTCGCATTAAAGCCTTTGGCCATCTTTATGGCCATTTCGACAGCACCCTTATTTACAACCGGAAGGGTTCCGGGTAATGCCATACACACAGGACAGATATTTGTGTTTGGTTTGGACCGACGACTATCGTTGTCGCAAGAGCAAAACATCTTACTTTTAGTCGCTAACTGGGTATGTATTTCGATTCCAATTGTTGGCTTGAATTTGCTCATTATATTCTGACTCCCAAATCTTTAATTGCTAATCCCAAATCCGAAATTGACCTCTTAACCTGATCTGCAACTAGGTCATGAGATACCTCGTGCGCTATTTGATTTCTTAATTTATGTGCTGCCCATACGGAATTAATATTATTAAATCTATCACCCCCGCTTTTGAGCCTATCTCCCATTGTTTCACCTTTAAAGCCCTTGCCAATCATGCAATAGTCCAATAACTTATCCGCGTCTATCAGAGCAGCTTTAAGGCCGGACGGGCCTGAGTTCTGCATAGTTTGAATTTCTGCCCACTTCGACTGCACCAAGCCTTCATCAAAAGACGACGCAGCACTATTGTGGCTTTCTTTTTCGTAGGGCCGATAAGTTCGAGCCTGGGGTGTAGCCTTACTTTTGATATAAATTACCAAAAGTGTAGTTATCACAATTAATGCCAACAAAAATGAAATTACAGAAAAACTCATAGCTTTATTTCCTTAACCTTTTCTTGGTAGCCTGTTTTACTTTGAATTGTTTTGGCTATTTCAAGAATTTTCTTATCATCTCCTTGCCTTCCAATTATTTGCAGCCCCATCGGCAAGCCAGTTGATTCGTCAAAACCAAAAGGTATACTAATGGACGGCACTCCTGCCAAGTTAGCAAAAACGGTAAGTATGTCGGTTTTATACATTTCTATAGGATCTGATTTAGCTCCAATCTTAAAAGCTGGGTCGATAGTAGTTGGCAGTAAAATAACATCGTGCATTTTTAAAATGTCTTCCACTTTATTTTTTATCATAGTTCTAACTTGCATGGCCTTTTTGTAGTATGCATCATAGTAACCTGCAGAGAGAGCATAGGTTCCTATCATATTTCGACGCTTAACTTCGGGCCCAAAAAACTCACCGCGTGTTTTAGAGTATGTATCATTTAGATTTGCAGCTCTGTCGGATCTGCTGCCATAACGAATACCATCATATCTCTCTAGATTTGAGCTGATTTCTGAAGGCACTAAAATATAATAAGCGGCCAATGATTCTTTCGTTATCCCAAGATCATCTACAGATTTAATGGTAGAAATGTCAATCTCAGGAAATTTGTTTTCTTTTACATTTGAATCAATAATATTTCCGACTTCATAATATATTGCTTTGACATCGCCACCGTTTGCAAATTCGTAGTCAACCGTTGTGGAGTCCTTGGGGTCCAAGCCAGCGATTGCTTCAAAAACAATTTCGGCATCCTCTGCACTTCGAGCAATGGGGCCAATACAATCAAAGCTAGATGCCATTGAAATCACACCGTATCGGCTGACAGCACCATAGCTTGGCTTGAGACCAGTAACTCCACAATACGCCGAAGGCTGACGAATAGATCCTCCCGTATCGGTTCCTAAGCTGAAAATTCCAAAATCAGCAGCTACTGCTGCTGCAGAGCCTCCCGAGCTACCGCCCGGTACTCTTTCTAGATCCCAAGGGTTATGTGTAGGATGATATGCACTATTTTCAGTACTGCCACCGTGCGCAAACTCATCCTGGTTTACTTTTGCAATTAGTATTGCCCCTTCTTCATCGAGCTTTTTTATAGCCGTTGCAGAGTATGGAGACTTGTAATCTTTCAGTATCTTGCTAGAGGCTGTGGTAGTTTCTCCTTTGGTCATAAACATCTCTTTGGCTGTATAAGGTATTCCCTCTAAAATCCCAATTTCTTCCCCCTTGGCAATTTTTGCATCAACTTTTTTTGCTTTTTCTATTGCAGACTTTTCTGTAACACTAATTACTGCCCTGAGTTTAGGATTTTCTTTTTTTATTTTATCCAAATAGAACTTTACTAGTGCAGTAGCAGTAATCTTTTTCGTTTTTAAAAGATTATGGGCTCGCGTAATAGACAAATAGTTCATATCTTCCATTAGAGCACCTTCTTCACTTTGATATATCCATCTTGGATTTCCGGTGCTGCAGAAATAAGGTCTTTGGGCTCTATTTCTGAGCGCATTACCACGTCATCACGCCAAACATCGCTGAGCCCAGTGACTTGCGAAGTGGGCTCAACACCTTTAGTATCAGCTTTCTCAATGATTTCTACAAAATCTAAAATTGATTCGAATTCTTCGGTAACCTTATCTAGCTCATTGGCATCTAGCTCGATTCTAGATAGTTTGGCAACTTTTTCGATTTCTGTGATATTTACTTTGCTCATATCTGTTATTTTACCAGATATGGGCTTGGCTTGCGAACATTATTTTG
>JBIIIT010000031.1:0-5963 GCA_044234435.1 Candidatus Saccharimonadia bacterium
ATATAACTTGATTTTCGATTGGTACATCGTCAGGTATATTCAGGCTGCCCATTAGTGAGCCAATACGCTCGCCGCCGAAGATACGCATTAGATCGTCTTCAACACTAACAAAGAATTGGCTGGAACCCGGATCACCCTGGCGTCCCGCACGGCCTCTAAGCTGGTTATCGATTCGTCTAGATTCGTGGCGCTCTGTTCCTATCACATGCAAGCCCCCAAGCTCTTTGACGCCATCTCCCAGCATAATATCTGTACCACGACCGGCAATGTTGGTGGCCAGTGTAACTGCCGATTTTTGGCCTGCCAAAGCAATAATTTCGGCTTCCCTCTCATTATTTTTAGCATTGAGGGTTTCGTGCTTGACCCCAGCCTTAGAAAGCAACGAGCTTAAAACTTCATTCTTTTCAATACTGGCACTACCCAATAGAACTGGTTGACCTTTTGATATTCGCTCTTTAACCTCTTCAACGACAGCGTTAAATTTAGCCAGCTCCGATTTATAAATTCTATCTTTCAAATCTTTACGAACCATTGGCCGATGAGTCGGAATTCTTGTTACTTCTAGTTTATAAATTTTGGCAAATTCCTCGGCCTCTGTTTGAGCTGTACCTGTCATACCAGAAAGCTTATTGTAAAGTCTGAAATAGTTTTGGAAGGTAATGGTTGCTAAGGTCTGGGATTCGGACTGGACTATAACTCCTTCTTTGGCTTCGATAGCCTGATGCAAACCCTCGGAATATCTGCGTCCGGCTAGCATTCGTCCAGTAAATTCATCGACAATTACAATTTCACCTTCGCTCACAACGTAGTCTTTGTCCTTAACGAAAAGTGCCTCGGCCTTAAGGCTTTGCTCGATATGATGAACGTCTTCTATATTTTCGGCAGAATATACATTTTCTACGCCCAACGACTTTTCAATTTTAGTAATACCTTCGGGTGTGATTTTGACTGCTTTATCTTTTTCATCGACTTTATAGTCTTCATCTCGTTTAAGTTTCTTGGCAAGCTTCGCAAAAATCTGATATCGCTCAGTGCTTTTACCTGCTGGCTGAGAAATAATAAGGGGAGTCCTGGCTTCATCGATTAAAATAGAGTCGACCTCATCAACGATTGCATAATTTAACTTACGCTGCGCACACTCTTCGAGATCACCAACCATATTGTCTCTTAAATAATCAAATCCAACTTCATTATTTGTGCCGTAAGTTATATCTGCGGCATAGGCTTCTTTTTTGGATACTGGGCGCAAATGCCTGAGTCGTTCATCATGGTGCGAATCATCGCTAAATTCAGGGTCATACATAAACGATCCTTGCGGCAAAACAACAGCCGAGCTCATTCCTAAGTAATGATAAATTTGGCCCATCCAGCCAACACCAATTCTAGCCAGGTAGTCATTGACCGTTACCAAATGCACGCCCTTGCCAGTTAGTGCGTTTAGATATAACGGTAAAGTTGCTACCAGGGTTTTTCCTTCACCGGTTCGCATTTCAGCAATTTTACCTTCATGTAGGACTATTCCGCCAATTAACTGAACATCAAAATGTCTCTGGCCAAGCTTTCGCTTTGAAGCTTCACGTACAACTGCAAATGCCTCTGGCAAAAGATCGTCGAGTGTCTCCTTTTTAGCTAGCCTTTGCTTGAACTCATCGGTTTTAGCGGAGAGCTGTTTATCGGTTAGGGATTTAACGCTCTCTTCTAGAGAATTGATTTTATCCACAATTAAACGGTCTTTTTTAATTTCCCGTTCGTTAGGATCTCCAAATATCTTACTTAAAAATGACATGACTAATATTATACAGGAGTAATCAGATTATCGCGATGTAAACTTTTCCCAAGCGCGCTTAATATTTATTCGCTTAGGCTGATGCTTTTCTTTATACTTGCGAATTTGCATTTTAAGCTTCTGTTCAACGATATCAACAGCCGAATGCGGGTTAATAGTTGCTGTTTCTGCAATTAAATCAGGCCCCTGTACTCTTAAAATAGCGGTTATCTTATATTTATTGTCTTCTTTTCCAGATGGGTCCTTAAAAATTTCAACTGTCATTCCTTGGTTGTTGTGCCCTCGAGGCAAATATTTATCCAGGCCTCCAAGCTTTCTTTCAATATATTTTTGAAGCTCTGTATCAATTTCGAATTTTCTGCCAGTTAAATGAATTTTTATCATAAGACCTCCTCTTAATTTATTACAACTCTTCGGCTCCGTAATATTTAACCAAAGCTTTTGGTAAAATTACTTTTCCATCTTTTGTTTGGTGGTTTTCTAGTATTGCTATTGGAGCCCTACTAGATACAACGCCCGTACCATTTAATGTGTGCGCAAATTGTATCTTGTTTTTATCATCTCGGTATCGAATGTTTAAATTGCGAGCCTGATAGTCTGTACAGTTGCTGCAACTTGTAATTTCTCTATATTCTTTATCTATAGGAGAATAGTATTCAAGATCATATTTTTCATAAGCTGGAGCACTCATATCGCCAGCGGCTGTTCTTGTAACGCGATATGGAATCTCGAGCACTTCATGTATTTTCTTTTCTATCTCAAGTATTTTTTGAAGTAGTTCAGCACTTTCTTCTGGTTTGCAAAAAACATACATTTCAAGCTTTTCAAATTGGTGAGTTCTGTATAGCCCTTTATTAAATTTGCCATACGTGCCGGCTTCAAGTCTATAGCATGGGCTAGTAGAGGCATACATTTTGGGCTTATCAATGTTCATTATCTCGTCCTTATGCAGGGCAGTGATAGGAATTTCCGAGGTAGCTATCATAACTAGCCCCTGAGATTCATCAATATAATTTTGGTTTTCTTCTCCTCTAGGCATGTATCCGGTGCCCTTTGCAACTTCTAAATTAACCATATGTGGGACAGAAATTATTTCAAATCCTTCTGATTCGATTATATCTTGGGCAACTTTTTGTATAGCCTGCCATAATTTTACTGCCTTATGATTTGTGAAATAAAATTTTGCTCCAGCAACTTTTGCTCCGGCCTCAAAATCGTAAAGTCCATAAATATCATTCAGCTCTAGGTGATCTTTTGGCTGAAAGTCATTGTTGATTTCTCCCCATTTGTATATTTCTAGATTATTTTCTTCGCCGCCATCGGGTGTTCCCTCTGCGATTAAATTAGGCACCTCATGCAGTAGTTCATTGTACTTACCCAAAAATGAGCCTAAGTTGTTTTCTAATGCTTCGTGTTTAGATTTTAGATGCTTGCCCTTAGCAATTTGATCTTCGGTCGGCTTTGAGCCCTTAGATTCCGAGGCAAGCTTATTTCTTTCGGATTGTAGCTGTTCAATCTCGGCAATGTATTTGCGTCTTTTAGAATCCAATTCCAGCAGCTCGTCAATATCAACTTTTAGATTTCTGCGTCTTATCGAATCCTTAACAAGGTCTGGGTTTTCTCTAATAAATCGAATGTCTAGCATAACTTAATTATACTCTATTCTTTAAGAGCAATTCTATTAATAACAAAATCTTTATCAAGGCTAGATAAGAAAAAGCCGACTTTCGGACCCTGATATTTATTTAGAAACAATTTATAGATAAGCTTGAATGCCTCTGCTGGCTTAAGTTCGGTGGCTATAGCACTATCATAAACTGCTTCGTGAATTTGATCGGCCTGCATATTTGAGCCTTCTAGTTTTGATAGCAAAACACCCAGAAATTTTTGTTGATCATTTGATATATCTAATTCTGGCATTGATTTCTGGACATCAAATTTTATGTTTTCTGGAGCATACTTATCTAGCCAATTCTTTACATATTCTAGCTCTCTTTTGATAGATTCAATTTGGGTAGTTGCAGCCTCTTCGTGACCAGTTCTCTTCAGCATTTCAATAACTTTTCCAGGATCTCCCTGGGCTGTCTGATACAAGGTTACAATATGAGAGAAAGGCACAGTTGAAACCACATGCTCGTCGCCAGACAAACTCGCGACCTGCCAAGCACGCTTAAACTCAGGCTCTTCGCCCGATAGGGTCAGGGATTCGGTTTTAGCATATTCATCAATTAGCGTATAAAGCCCTAGGCCTGGATCAAAATTCAGTTGCTTTTCGGGGCGACTTTTAAAAGTAAAGTAACGCAAAACCTCTGCTGGAATTATTTCTAGTGAATCAAGTAAAGTAACTAGATTACCCAAAGATGAGCTCATCTTTTTAGATTCGCCTTTGAGATTAATTGTGTCATAAGGCACTGGAATAGGTGCCTCAATACCAAAAATTTCTTTAGCCAAAATTTCACCAGTGTCATAGCTGCCTCCCTTGGTGGCATGCTCGCGACCAAAACCTTCAATTTGAACACCATAGAGTTTCCATCGTGCGGTCCAATCCATTCTCCAGTCTAATTTTATTTGCCCCTTACTTGCATCTGCAAAATATTCATTGCCATCTCCACCGAGGTAGTGAGCTCTGTTTGAATCATAATCATAGCCAATAAATTTTGCTGTGTTAAGTTTGCCGGTTGATTCATCTAGAATTTGAATAGGCTGCCAGTCTTCAGATACCTCACGGCCACTTACATCTAGTAAAATCTTAGCTATTTCATCGCGCTTTTTTAAAGCCAGGGCTATAAAATTAGTAAAATCACCCCTTTCATATAGCTCGTGTGTCCAGATAATTTCCATATCAATTCCAAGCTTTCTGGCACTCTTTTCGTAGTCACTAAAAAATTGCTTGGCATAACTTTCTGATTTTCCATCTGGTGCCGGTATTTGATAAAGAGGCTTGCCGGCCTCTTGTTCATAAGACTCTGGCAGGTAAGGATAGCGTTTTCGCAAAGGATCAAAGGCATCAACAAAATGTAGATGCCGAATTTTACGGCCAGATTCACGAACAGCCCTAACAACTGCTTCGGCAGTCAGGATCTCCCTGGCATGCCCCACATGGTAAGGGCCCGAAGGAGATATGCCGCTAGAAACAATTAGTTCGCCCTCGGGGTATTTATCTATAATTTTAGCTACTAATATATCAAGCCAGTAGCGCATTTCATTATTTTGCTGCATGCTCTTATTATACCCGACTAATAAAGTCGTGTAATTATTTAATCTTTATAACTTTGTAGGTAGTAGATCCAGCAGGAATTTCTACTTCAGCGTGCTCACCGACTTTTTTACCCAGAAGAGCCTTTCCAATTGGTGATTCGTCAGAAATTTTACCCTGATCTGGGTTAGCTTCGGTTGACCCCACAATCTGAAAAGTATGCTGGCCATCTTCGATTTCAACGTCAACAACTGAGCCGACAGAAACGGCGTCGCTTGATCCACCCTCAATTACCTTGGCATGCTTTAAGATATTTTCTAGTTCTGAAATTCTTCCTTCAATAAATACTTGTCGCGACTTGGCATCGTCCCAGTCAGTGTTTTCGCTTAAATCGCCGAATTCCTTAGCTTCTTTTAAAGCTGAGGCGACTTCTTTTCGTTTGTTTTCTTTTAGATCTTTTAGTTCGGCTTCTAATTCTGCCAAACCTTCTTTGGTTAAATAAAAGTCATTTTGTTTACTCATTACAGTTTTCCTTCCTTGAACGGACCCTCCTTAAAACAAAAAATCGCTCGATAATGCGAATTTGGTTTAGTAAATTTGTAGTTCGTTTGTTTTTATTTTACCTAAAATTGGCAGTTTGTGTCAAGCTAATTTCAGCGATTATTAAAGTACCATTTTAGTACTTCCTTGGTTGCAGGAGCGGCGAATTGCGAGCCCTCACCAGAGTTTTCAATCATAATTACGCTCGCAATGCGGGGGTTTTGAGCCGGGGCATAAGAAGTGAACCATGCATGAGGCTTGGTTCGAGGGTTTTTACCATCAAAACCTTCTGAAGACGTTTCGGCTGTACCGGTCTTTCCGGCCACCTGAACCGGCACCTCAGACTTCATTGAGCAACACGCCGTACCTTGTGATACAACATTTTCCATTCCAAGCTGTACAAGCCTGAGGTTCTCTGCAGATATAAAATCGCCCTTAAGT
>JBIIIT010000003.1:0-20213 GCA_044234435.1 Candidatus Saccharimonadia bacterium
GAAGCTGAATATTTAAATGAAAAAGTAGCTGAATTGCCTAGGATTGCCAAGCAAGATAGTTTGTTTTAGCCATACAAAAAACCATTACATAAATACTGGCATTTCGTATGGCTGGGATGGCAGGATTCGAACCTGCGCATACCGGTACCAAAAACCGGTGCCTTACCACTTGGCGACATCCCATCGTCCTATTAAATTTAGGTGCAATTCAACCTGATAATAATAGCTTAAATTAAGATAAATTTCAATCCACAACAGATTATTAGATTGACAGTATAAATAACTTATGTTATTATTGTGATACAAATTAATTATGTGATGAATACCGATTTATTTAAGACTTAGTTCGCTGTTCATCTATTGAACAGAAAGGTATTCATGGCATATAGATCTTTTTCTGCTTCTCGTTCGCGCAGAGGTGGAAACCAATTTAAAAAATATAGAGGAAATAATAAGGGCAATCGAGGCCGAGGAGCTTACATTGACCCAGCTAAATTTATAAATAAAGCAGTTGCTCAGGTGGATAGTGTAGAGTTTGTGCCTGTTCATAGCTTTAGTGATTTTGGTTTTGTTAATGAATTGCAAACCAATATAGCTAAAAAGGGCTTGGAGCATCCAACCGCTATTCAGGATGGCGCTATTAAGCCTGTCATCGAAGGCAGAGACCTTATTGGGCTTGCTAACACCGGAACTGGTAAGACAGCCGCTTTTGTATTGCCGATCATTCAAAGACTTAAAACAGTTAATGGCCAGGGTGCAGTATTAATCATGGCTCCAACTCGTGAGCTTGCAGTACAGATCGACGAGCAATTTAGAATTTTTGCAGCCAATATGAAACTTTATTCAGCGCTATGTGTTGGCGGGGTTAATATTCAAAAGCAAATTCGTGATTTGCGCAGGCGACCACAAGTAATTATCGGAACACCAGGACGCTTAAAAGACTTAATGCGCCAGCGTGTGCTTAAGCTTCAGTTTGTTACAACTCTAGTACTAGACGAAGCCGACCGAATGCTTGATATGGGCTTTTTGCCAGATATCAAAGATATCCTTGCCGAACTTCCAAAAGAGCGCCAGTCACTATGTTTTAGTGCAACTATCACTCCACAGATCCAAGCTTTGCTAGACAGCATGCTTAAAGATCCAGTAACTGTGTCTGTTCGTACTCGCGAAACCAGCGAGCACATCGAGCAGGATGTTGTAAAAGCTAGCTCAAAAGACGAAAAAGTTAGAATCTTAAATGAACTACTTAACGACGAAGAATTTGAAAAGGTATTAGTTTTTGGCGAAACCAAATTTGGAGTTCAAAAGCTTGCCGATAGCCTAACCAAAGCTGGATTACCAGCCGAAGCTATTCATGGTAATAAATCTCAGCCTCAGCGCCAGAGAGCCTTGCGCAATTTCCGCGACGGAAAAGTAGGCATATTGGTTGCTACCGACGTGGCTGCACGCGGATTGGATATTCCAAACGTCACTCATGTAATCAACTTTGATCAGCCAAGTAATTATGAAGATTACGTGCACCGAATTGGCCGAACTGGCCGTGCTGGCCAAAAGGGCAAAGCCCTGACTTTCATTGCAGGCTAAGACGCACTCCAACAGATATGTTATAATATCTGCATGAAAAAACGACTTGTATTTGATATAGAGATGGTTGGCGAGGACTTCGAAAAGTTTGACCCAGCTACCAAAAAAGACTTAACTAAAAAATTCCCTGATCCTAAAAAGGATCCAGCAGGCTACGAAAAGGCTATGAGCGACATGAAAAACAACCTTGTTTTTAGTCCGCTCACTGGCAAGATCGTGGCTATTGGTGTTTATGACATCGATGAAGAAAAGGGTGCTGTATATTACGACACCAACGGCGTAAAGGCCGATGACGTTGAAATTGACGGCATTAAATATGTGGCTATGAATGAAGCCGAAATGCTTACAAAGTTCTGGGGATTAGCCGAAATCACCGACGAGTTTATAAGTTTCTTTGGAAGACGAGCCGATGTTCCTTATATGATGATTCGCTCAGCCGTGCATGGTATTCGACCAAGCAAAGACTTAATTAGTAATCGCTATAATTCAACAGGCCTTCGTGGCGCAACCCATCATGACTTATTCGACTTACTTACTTTCTACGGCGGGGCAATGTATAAGGGCAGCTTGCACAGATGGTGTCGAGCCTTTGGTATTCAAAGCCCTAAGGAGTCGGGTATGGACGGAAGTGATGTTGGTCCAGCTTATGAAGCTGGCAAATATTTGGATATCGCCAAGTATAATGCCGAAGACCTGTTTGCAACCGGAAAGCTATTTCAATACTGGGATCAGTACTTAAGGCCACAAGTTTAAGAAAGGGGAATAATTATGCAATTAGAAGTAGGTAAAAACGCACCTAAATTTAAGCTCCAAGACCAAGATGGTAAAATGCACGAGCTAAATGACTTAAAAGGCAAAACAACCTTAATATATTTCTACCCTAAAGACGAAACTCCAGGCTGTACAAAACAAGCTTGTGATATTCGCGATAATTTTGAAGAGCTTCAAAAAATAGGCATAGATGTTATTGGCGTTAGTAAGGATGATATGGCAAGTCATGCAAAGTTCAAAACCAAGCACGAATTGCCTTTTGATATCTTGGCCGATACAGAACATGAGATGACCGAGGCATATGGTGCCTGGCAAGAGCGAAGTATGTATGGACGAAAGTTCTTTGGCACTCAACGTTCGGCCGTAGTAGTAGGCCCGGATCTTAAAATAGCCGCAGTTTGGCCAAAAATTCAACCACTAAAAACTGTACCTGAAGTCAAGAAGTGGGTAGAAGAAAATAAGTAGAAGACAATGATCTTTATTTGGATAATATTTATCCTTCTTTTTGTGTCTTTTGGGGTGATTGTTTTTATTGGTGCCCCATATGTTCCTAGTAGAAAACACGACACCGAAAGGCTATTTGATGAGCTTCAGCTAAGAAAAGGCTCTGTTGTTATTGATCTTGGTAGTGGTGACGGCAAGGTGCTGGCGGCAGCCGCAAAAAAAGGGTACAAGGCAATTGGCTATGAACTAAATCCTTTTTTGTGGATCGTATCGAGCTTAAGATTAAGAAAATATCCCAATGCAAAAGTGTTTTTAGGTAATTTCTGGTCGGCAGATATATCTAAGGCTGGATTGGTCTTTATATTTTCAGCCGAACCATTTATGCAAAGATTATACGATAAATTCAAAACCCAACTTAAACCGGGGGCTTATGTAGCTTCATACGGCTTTAGCTTTGAGGGGGTCAAGATTTATAAAAAGATTGAGCCCATAAACGTTTATAAGTTTTGAAGCAAACTAAGGTTTATAGTACAATTGAGCTATGCTAGAAGTTAAACCACTCAAATATAAAGATTTGCCCGGTATTTCAGAAAAACAGCTTAATGAGCACCACGATGTTTTGTATGCGGGCTATGTAAAAAAATACAATGAAATCGTTGAAAAATTAAAAACCGCATCTAATGAGGGCGGTAATGTAACCTATTCTGATTTAAGAGAGCTGCAACTCGAAAAAAGTTTTGCCCTGAATGGAGCAAAACTGCACGAGATGTATTTCGATAACATGACCCCTGAAGCTAAAGAATGTTCAGGAAAAATCAAAGAAATGATTGAAGCCAAATGGGGCAGTGTCGAAGCATGGGCCGATCAATTCGCAGCAACTGGGCTTTGCTCCAGAGGCTGGGTGATATTGGCTTATGACCAAGACACAAAAGAAATAGACACTTATCTTTGCGATGTGCACAATCAGGGTGGTGTGTGGAATTCTACGCCACTATTAATAATGGACGTTTATGAACACGCATACTTCATCGATTATGCTACCACCCGCAAAGACTATGTTGATGCTTTTATGAAGGTAATCGACTGGGATATTGTAAACGAAAGAATATAATACAGTAATTAAAGGAGAAAATATGTTAAAACTTAATCAACCAGCACCAGAATTTAAACTGCCAGCCTATCAAAAAGGTATTAAAGACGATTTTACAGAAATTAGCCTCGAAGACTACAAGGGCAAATGGGTGATTTTATTCTTTTACCCAAGAGACTTTACCTTTGTATGCCCAACCGAAATCGAAGGCTTCGCAAAGATGCAAAAGGATTTTGATAAAATCGATTCAGTCGTTCTTGCAGCCAGCACCGACAGTGTATTCTCGCACAAAGCTTGGTTTGAACGTGACCTCAAAGACGTAGAATTCCCAATCCTTGCTGACACTAATCATTCGCTATCCAGAGATTACGGCGTACTAAACGAAACAGATGGCACTGCTGAGCGCGGAACATTTATCATTGACCCAGAAGGTAACCTTAGATATGTAGTAATATCAGACGGCAATGTTGGACGAAGCGTAGAGGAAACTATGCGCGTAGTTAAGGCTCTACAAACTGGTGGTTTATGCCCAGTTGATTGGGAGCCAGGTGAAGCTAATTTAAAGCCAGAGTAGGAGAATAATGGAAGCAGACAACCCACTAAATAGTTCGGCTCCAGCCGGGGGTGGATTACCAGATCCCTCAAGTATGAATTTAAAGAAACCCAAGAGAGGTAAGGGTTTAATTTTTGGAATTATTGGCGCGGTTGTGTTTGTTATTTTAATTATTGTCGTATTGGCCGCTGTATCCATTAATAACTCTAAAGTTAAACAGGCAGACTTAAAAAAGCAGTATGATACTGGCTTTGAGGCTGGTAAAAAAGAGGAGTCTCAAGCTAATATCGAAGCACAGAGCAAAGATGTTAGAGTGTATAAGGCTCCATCTGAACTTGGTAGTTTTCAGGTCCCAATTCCCAAGTCTTGGAGCTGGGCAGTTGAGGCTAAGTCTAGCGACGGTACATTTAAAGGAATTTCAGATCCGGACTATATTGATTTGCTCTCAGACTTTCATAAGTTCAACATGACATTACTAAAAAGTAATTATGAAAAGGTTGTTGAAGACTATGAGAAAGATGCTAAAGGCGGCAAGTATAAAGCCTCAGACATAACTGTATCCGGTATAAAAGGTAGAAAATTTACTGGTACGGTTGATCCAAAAACCAAGCAAAAGGTTGAGGTTGTTGTAGTTCCATTACGTGAAAAAACTGTAGTTTTTCAGACTGATGATCCAGATAACTACAGTAAAGCTTTCAATAACATTCTGGCGGGAGTAAAGCTTAACCCATAAAGCTATAGCTTGCTACAATCTCGAGCTAAGATTAAGCTAAAATTATGAACTTCGATTACGACTTTTATAATTTAGTATTGTCCGAAATTACAGCCAGGATTGCTACAGATCAGATTGTAATTGAAAATGAGATCAGAAAAGTAGATGATGGTAAGCCGAAAAAGCATTTAGAGAGCATTATTAGGCGCAACAGAGTTAATATTATTCTCCTTAGTGAGATTGTTTTTGTCGGTAGGCAATTCGCCGATAGTCCAGTAGGCACTAATAATTTGATGGATGCTATAAAGATGGCTGAGCTGGCATTTGCCGATACCAAGTTAAGAATCGATAAAAACAGAACTAAGCCACTTATAGATATTATTGGAGATAAGAAAATTATTTCGTCTCTGCTCAAGATAGTCTTCGCACTGCTCGTACTTGAAGACAATAATTTAAAAAAACTTTCGCTATCTATCCGCCGCAGGGGAGATTATGTGACTCTTAAGATTACGGGTGGCAAAGTCCTGAATCACGACTTGTTCTTGAAGGATTCTGCAGCCTTAGCAACAAATTTGTTTAATTTTTATGGGGCAAGACTGAGGTTTTTAAAAAAGAAAGATATGCGCTTGGTGTTTCTGCGCATGCATTTGTCGAACCAGATGCCACTTCTGTACAATAAGTAACATGAAGAAAATACTGATAGTTGAAGATGATTCATTGCTTTTGGAGGTTTATCAAAAATCATTAGAAGCAGAAGGCTTTAAAGTGGAAACCGCACAAGACTATAAGCAATCACTAGAAAAATTTGATCCCAAAAAGCAGGCATTAATTATTTTAGACATCATGCTTAATGGCAAAAATGGATTTGAACTATTAAAGGCTCTGCGCAGACAGCAGGGAGGTAGTGACGTAAAGATAATCATAGTTACAGGCATGAACACCGACGACTTGAAACTAAATAAGGAATTATTGGTCGGGCTAAATATAATTGGTATCTATACAAAGTCCCAATTTTCAATCGACCAGTTGGTAAATGTCGTTAAAGCTCAGATGGCTCAAGATGAATCAAAATGAATTTACTGGCTATGTTGTATCGCGCAAAAATATAAATGATGCCGATAAGATAATTTCGGTAATTACTAGGGATCAGGGTCGTCAGTCTTTTATTGCCAAGGGTGTGCGCAAGCCAAAGGCAAAACTGCAGTCTCAGCTTGAGCCCTTGGTGGAGACAAAGTTTAGGGTAATAGGAAAAAGCAAGCTGCCTACACTGGTAGGCGCCAAGGGTTTGGAATTAAATAGTTTTTTTAACTCTTCTATAGAAGCCAATTTTTCTGCATTATTACTCACAGAGGTGATAGATATTTTTTCGGCCGACGAAATGGTAAGTGAGCTGGCTTACGATGCATATTCCGGTGCAATCAAATACCTGTCGGATACACCCAAAACTTCCTTGGCATTGAATTATTACTTACTGCATATTTTAAAAGCCTACGGAATCGAGCCACACATTGAAACCGGCTTAAATAAGTATTTTTTGGATTTTAATGACGGAACAATAAATAGTATAGGTGGAAATAATTCAGTAGCTATAGATATCGAAACAGTAAAATTGTGGAATGCCTGTTTGAAACACAATGATAGATTGCTAGACAAGCTAAATGTTAATAAAAGATCTCTTTCTGATTCGCTAAATTTGCTCATTAGCTACATTCAGCATCATAGTGACCGTAAAATAAAGAGCGCTAAAGTGCTCTCAGAAAGCACAAACCTTTTGCAAGCTAGCTAATCTATAAGGTATAATATAGGTTATGAATGAATCTAAAAATAAACTTTCTATGGAAGAATTAACCAGTTATGCTAAGCGTCGTGGCTTTGTATTTCAGGCCTCCGAGCTGTATGGCGGAATTGGTGGCTTCTGGGACCTGGGCCCTTACGGTGCCGAACTGGCTGATAATATTAAATCGAGCTGGTGGAAGTATTTTGTATACAAAAACTCCAATATTGTAGGTATTAATACAACTATCATTCAAAATACTAAGCTATGGAAGGCCAGTGGACATATCGACACTTTCGTAGATCCTATGGTGGATTGCAAGGAATGCAAGCATCGCTTCAGAGCCGACCATGTTGCCGGTATTGATACTAATGATCTTAAAAAGCTCGATGAAAAGCTTAAAGAAACGGCCTGCCCGAACTGTGGTGCCAAGCACTCATTTACGCCTGCGAGAACATTCCAGATGATGTTTAAGACTTATGTTGGGCCGATCGAGGACGATGCCAATGTGGCTTACTTGCGCCCAGAAACTGCCGGTGGAATCTTTGCCCAGTATGAAAACGTTCGTGAAACTACCCGCAAGAAATTGCCTTTTGGTATTGCCCAAATAGGTAAGGCATTTCGGAATGAAATTACTCCTGGTGATTTTATTTTCCGACTTCGTGAGCTTACTCAGATGGAGCTAGAAGTATTTGTACATCCTAAGCAGGCTAAGGAGCAATATGCCGAATGGAAAGAAAAGTGCATGGAATGGGTACAAAGTATTGGACTTAGCAAAGAAAACCTTCAGTACCACGACCATGCCGATGATGAGCGCGCACATTATGCTGAAGCTAGTGTCGATATTCAGTACAATTATCCGTTTGGATTCAAAGAGCTTTATGGTATTGCTAACAGAACGGACTACGACTTAAGCGCCCATGCCAAAGAAAGCGGCAAGGACCTGACTTATTTTGATGAAGCAACAGGTGAGCGATTCGTACCATACGTAATTGAGCCCTCAGTTGGCGTAGAGCGTCTTTTAATGGCCGTTATGCTTGATGCTTACGACGAAGAAGAAGTGGGCGGAGAAAAGCGCGTTGTGATGCGCTTTAAGCCAGAAATTGCTCCAGTAAAGGCCGCAGTGCTGCCTCTAAGCAAGAAGCCAGAGCTTTCAGGGCTAGCTAAAGATGTGTTTTCTGAAATAGCAGGGGATTACAACATAGAGTACGACGAAACCCAGAGTATTGGTAAGCGTTACCGACGCCAGGACGAAATCGGCACACCATTCTGTATTACTGTGGATTTTGAAAGCCTAGAGGATAAAGCAGTAACTGTGCGCGAACGCGACACTATGAAACAAGAGCGCGTTAAGATCGAAGAGCTGAAATCTTATCTTGATAAAAGGCTAAAGCCTTAGACTTTAAAGATCAATCCAACTGCAATACCGATTCCGGCGGCAATTCCGCCAATAATCAGCACTTCAAGGGCTGACCTAAGAGGGCTCTTTTTACTAACCTTGCCTTTGACTATTCCAAGAATTATCATTCCTAAAAGTGCAGCCGTTATGCTGGTAATTATTGCGGCCCAACCGGTAAGTATAAGATAAGGTATCAAAGGAATTAGGCCCGATATGCCATAAGATAGAAACAATATTAGACCGCTAACTTTAGGATTAGCAGGCATCTTTTCTTTTTCGATATCTTCTTCAGTTTCTTCACTTAAAAACTCGCTCGCACCCATTGAAGTGGATTCAACAGCAATTATTACTAGAGCAGTTGCCAGTATAAGTTCTTTGCTACCGGAGCTAATTGCAATACCGGCTAATGCTCCGGTGGTTGATACAAGGCTATCTTCGATACCAAAAAATATGCTGTGAATATAATCGGGTGCAATGCGTTTTAAGTGTCTCATGAATTTATTATAGCAAACATTATTTGTGGGTAATTCGCTTTTTGTTCGTTTAATAAGATATGAAAATTATATGTAAAATACCTAAAAAAACTCCTATAAAACTATTGCAGTGGGTAAAGCAGGGTAGTACAATAGATGTAGTGGGTAAAAGTGGGTAACAAAAAAGAGAAAACAATGGATTACTTCGAAAGAAAATTAGACGACAAGAACAGGCTGACAATTCCTCGCGAATTGCAAAACGAACTAGGTAACGAAGTGATAATCACCCCGGGCTTTGGCCAATATCTGCACCTTTATTCCAAAGAGGTATGGGATAACGAAATGGAAACCGCGTTATCAGGCGATATACTAGATGAAAGTATCGCCGATTTGAACGTTAAATTCCGTGTCGGCAAATCAACCTCAAAGCTCGACTCTAAGCAGGGGAGAGTGACCTTAGAAGCTCATCAAATGGCTTTATTGGGTAATAGCAAAGCAGTAATGCTAGTGCGCGCTGGCAAGTACTGGCGAATTACACCCAAACAAAGCTAACTGATGGAATTTTAAACAAAAAATCCGGATCCTTAAAAACAAAAATAAAAATCAAAAACACAAAGTCAACTATTTGGCAGTCAGTGAGCGTTTCTGGAGGGTGACGCTTAATAAAAGTATCCTAGCAACTTATGAAAGTTTACAAAACTCCACCTCACAAACTATCTCACATACAAGGACTTATACTCACAAAGGTCCTTACCACATTAAGCTCTGACGCTGACTGCGAAGAGCAATTTAACTTAAAAAAACAAAAACAAAAATACACAGCTGGCTGCTGAATAGGTGACCTTGAAAATGAAATTACACCAACCAGTATTACTAGAGCAAACAATCGATTTACTTGATTTGAAAAGTGGAGAGATTGTTATGGATATGACAGCAGGTTATGGCGGGCACTCAGCCGAGATATTAAAAAATATCGGCCCGAGTGGGCGACTAATCTTAGTCGATAGAGACCGAGAAGCGATAAAAGAACTGAAAAAGAAGTTTAAGCATTGTAAAAACGTAGAGTATATACACAGTAATTATGCCGATATCGACTGGGAACAGATTGGTAAAGTGGATAAGATTCTGATGGATTTAGGAGTTTCGTCTCCCCAGCTTGATGAATCAGAACGGGGATTTAGTTTTAACAAAGATGCTGAGCTAGATATGAGAATGGACCGAAGCCAAAGTTTGACCGCCAAAGAGATTGTTAATGAGTATTCAGAGGAAGAATTAGCTAACATTATATATAGATACGGAGAAGAGAAGAAATCACGAAGAATCGCGAAAGCCATTGTAGAGAGTAGAGCACAAAAGCCAATCAAAACCACTAAGCAGCTAGCCGATATCATAGAAGATTGTTTGCCCAAATCATACCGGATCCATCCAGCCACAAGAACCTTCCAGGCCATCAGGATAGCGACTAATTCCGAACTAGAGAGTCTAGAAAAGACTTTGCCGGAGGCCATAGCACATCTAAGCAGGGGAGGAAGGCTCGGAATCATTAGCTTCCATAGCTTAGAAGATCGAATTGTAAAACAATTCTTCAAAAGCCTTACCGAAGTAGAGAAGGATCCAGTAACAGGAATGGATGTAGAGTTACCAAACTTTAGGCTAATTAATAAAAAGCCAATAAAGGGATTAAACAATGACAACAATCCGCGTGCTCGAAGCGCCAAGCTAAGAGTCGTAGAAAAGATAAATTAAACAAAAACAAAAAGGAGTTACAAAAATGAGTATCAAAATCAAAGACCAATCTCCACGCGCTCGAAAACTTACCGTACGTGTGGTTAAGTAATTAATGTCTTAAAAAATGTTTTCTGAGTAATTTATGTAGCAAAAACAAAAACAAAAAAGTATAAAAAACAAAAAGGAGTCCAAATGTCATCTGCCGCAATGTCACTGCGAAAAAATCAAAATATTGTTAAAAATAAGATCAAACTTCAGTCTGGACCTGTAAGCACAGCTTTGATGCTAGTATGTTTGGTAATTCTTTTGGGATTGATGTATCTTAGTCAGGTGACTAAAACATCTACTTTTAACTACAAAATATCTAACTTGGAGCAAAAGCAAACACAGCTTCAGTCAACTAAAGATAATCTTTCGATTGATGCTGCAAGACTTCAGTCTATTGCCGAAGCTAAGAAGGCTGCTCAAACAGCACAGCTAACTCCAGTAAAGACGGTTTCATACACAACCGCTCGCTAAAAATATGCCAGAAGAGCGGGGCATAAAAGATATTTCGTCTAATAAACGCATATCTGCATTAGTTGCAATTATGGGTTTATTTGGCGTTTTAATGATTGGAAAATTATTTTACATTCAGGTTTTCCAGCACCAATCATATGTAGAAAAGGCTAATGCCCAGCAATCTAGGAAATTTGTTATACCCGCAAGAAGGGGAGAGGTTTATGTCCAGGATGGCAATAATGAACTCTACCCGATAGCTCTTAATCAGCAACTTTATTTAATGGCAGCAGATCCTAAATATATTAAAGATGCCAACGAAGTTATAGATAAACTTTCAAAATACCTAGGCGATATCGATAAAAATGAACTAGAGCAGAAGCTAGAAAATAAAAACTCACGCTACGTAGTTTTAAATAAAAAGCTAACTGATACTGTAGCCAAAGAAATTAAGGAAATGAAAATTCCAGGAATAATTCTCTCTTCAAAAGATGGCCGTAGTTACCCGGAGGGAGAGCTATTCGCACATATTACGGGCTATGTAAATAGTGAGGAGACCGGTCAATATGGTATCGAGCAGTTTAAAAACCAAAGCTTATCGGGTACCGATGGGGTCAGCAGGGCAGTAACGGACTCTTTGGGTGTGCCAATTACATCCAATGAAAACACTCTTGTTAAGCCAAAAGATGGAAGCACTCTAGTTTTGACGCTGGATCGCAATATTCAGTCGATGGCGGCAACCGCAATTGAGAATGCAGTAAAAACAAATAAGGCCGAGTCTGGCAGTGTAATTATTATGGACCCTAAAACAGGAGCTATTAAAGCGATGGCAAATTATCCTACCTATGACCCAAATAACTATCAAGATGTTTCTGCCAAAGAGTATGAAAAGTTTATAAACTCATCAATCACAAACTTATTCGAACCTGGCTCCGGATTTAAGGTGATTACTATGGCGGCGGCCCTTAACGAAGGCAAGGTTAAGTCTGATACCACATACAACGACACTGGCGAAGCTCAAGTTGAAGATAGAACCATCAGAAATGCTGACAACAAGAAATTTGGCGTTTCAACTATGACCGATGTTATACAAAAGTCGTTAAATACCGGAATGGTTTTTATATTAAAACAACTGGGTACTGACCCAAATCGAATAACTCAAAAGTCCAAAGACATTTTGTATGATTATATAAAAAGATTTGGTTTTGGGGACAGGACAGGTGTTGAGCTTGCTGGCGAATCTAAGGGATTTGTTAAAGATAATAAATCTTATAGTGTGGATTATGCGAACATGACCTTTGGCCAGGGTATTTCCTCGACAAGTCTGCAGCTCACCAATGCAGTCGCAGCTATAGCCAATGGAGGCACCCTGTATAAGCCCTATGTGATTCAAAAAGAAATACTACCCAATGGCGAAGTAAAAAATACCAAACCAACCGTAATTCGAGATAATATCATCAGCACACAAGCAGCGGCCCAGTTGTCTGAGATGATGAAACAGGTAGTTCAGAAGGGCTCTGGTTGGCCAACAAGAATGCCAGGATATAACATTGCAGGCAAGACCGGTACGGCTCAGGTGCCTAAAAAAGACGGCACAGGCTACGAAGAAAAGAAAAACATTGGTAGTTTTGTTGGCTTTGCTCCAATTGAAGATCCAAAATTTGTAATGTTGGTCAGGGTTGATTATCCAAAAGTAGATGGCTTCGCCGAAAAGACTGCAGTACCAACATTCGCTGAAATTGCCAAACAATTATTTATTTATTATCAAGTACCTCCTAATGGGAATTAGCTTATAAATTTGTTAAAATAACTAGAAGATTATGAACGAACAACAATTAATTCAAAATTTCACATTTGTGCTAATACAGGCCTCGTTGAGCTTTGGTTTGGCAATCCTTCTGACACCACTTTATACATATTTCGCATTCAAATTTAAACTTTGGAAACAGATACGCACCACTACTACAACTGGTGAAAAAGCTAAGGTCTTTACTGCTCTCCACGCAGCCAAACATAAACGCAACATCCCCACCATGGCCGGCATAATTATGGTAGTTGCAATATCAATCGTTACTTTGTTTTTGAATCTATCGCGCTCTCAGACCTATTTGCCTCTGTTTGGGCTGGTGGCTGCAGGGGCAATCGGATTACTGGACGACTTTATTAATATCAGAGGAAGCGGAAAGGGAGTAGCCGGGCTACGATCGATTATAAAATTTTCATTGATATTGCTAATAGCCATAGTTGGAGCACTATATTTTTATTTCAGGCTGGGCTACAGCATTCTGCATGTTCCAGCGGTAGGGGACTTTGATATTGGAATTTTGTACATACCACTGTTTATTCTTGTGATTGTCTCTACGTCTAATGCTGTAAATATCACAGATGGACTCGACGGCCTTTCGGGCGGCTTGTTGGCCTCAGCTTTTGGAGCTTTTGCAATAATTGCCCTTGCCCAAGGCAATATTGGAATCGCAGGTTTCTGTATGGCAGTTGTTGGAGCGGTTTTAGCCTACACTTGGTTTAACATATTTCCGGCACGATTCTTTATGGGAGATATTGGATCATTCGCTCTTGGAACGGCACTAGGGGTAGTGGCGATGCTTACAAATTCAGTTTTTGTGCTACCAATAATCGGACTGGTTTTTGTGCTTGAAGCTGGTTCAAGCCTAATTCAAATTCTCTCTAAAAAGATTTTCAAACGCAAAATATTTATTTCTGCACCATTACATCACCACCTAGAAGCAAAAGGTTGGCCCGAGACAAAAATAACTATGAGGCTTTGGATAATTGGCTCGATTGTGGCGGCCCTTGGGGCGATGATAGGATTGGTCGGAAAAGGATAAATGGAAAGAAGACAAAAACAAAAAAAACCAATCTACTATAAACACCGCCCAGACTACTTGCTAACGTTGCTTGTTGCCATCTTGGTCGGAATTGGACTTATTTTAATTTTTTCAACTGGCTGGATTTCTATTCTTAAAAAGTCAGCAGGCGCAAGCGAAGATAATGTTTTTTTGAGCCAGCAAATCATTAGCTTAACGCTGGGTGTGGCTGGCTGGATATTTTGTAGCAAGCTGGACTATCATCGTTTTGAAGGACAAGCAAGAAATATATTCTTAGCAACAATTGGTATAATGCTTTTGGTATTGATACCTGGGATTGCGGTAACTGCTAACGGTGCTACAAGATGGGTTAATATTGCAGGTTTCAATTTTCAGCCTGTAGAATTTTTTAAGCTAGGTACAATTATGTACACTGCCTATTGGCTATCAAAGAACAAGCAAAAGCTTTCTACTTTTAAGGATGGCCTTCTGCCGCTGTTTATTATTATTGGAATTATTGTCTTGCTGACTGTTTTTATACAAAGAGATATGGGTAGTGCTATGGTCATGATTCTGTCAGTATTTGCGATGTTTTTTGTGGCCGGAGCTGGATGGCAAAATTTGCTCATAGGGCTTACAACAATGGCGCTAGGGGTGGTCGGCCTTGCTGTAGCGGCTCCATACCGAATGGCTAGGGTTTTGACCTTCCTTGGAAAGAGCGATGATTCTAGCGCGGCAGCCTATCACATTAGTCAGGCTCTAATTGCAATAGGTAGTGGGGGTGTGATGGGGAGGGGGCTGGGTAAGAGTCTTCAGGCCTATGGATACCTGCCAGAGGCCACAAATGACTCAATTTTTGCTATTATTAGTGAGGAGACCGGACTTTGGGGTTCGGGCTTAATTATTGCTGTTTTTGCGCTGCTTTTTTACAGAGCTATAAAGATAGCAAAATCAGCACCAGACGACTTTGGTAAGTTTCTGGCATTTGGTATAGCCTTCTGGATAGGGTTTCAGGCAATGATTAATATATCAGCAATGCTTGGATTGATACCGCTTACAGGAATTCCGCTGCCATTCGTTAGTTATGGTGGAACAAGCCTAGTCGCCCTGTTGGTAACAATGGGTATATTGCAAAACATTTCTAAGTACACCTATAAGGAGGTTTATGATGAAGATTCTAGTAGCAGGGGGAGGCACCGCAGGACACATATCGCCGGTGCTGGCCGTCATCGCATCGATTCGCAAGCTTGATCAAGACGCTGAGATTCTATTTGTGTGCTCTGGTAAAGAATTTGAAATTGATCTTTTAAAAAAGAGCAATATAAATTATAAAATAATACCATCAGGTAAATTTAGAAGGTATGGCAGGGGATTAAAGGAGCTGACCGACTTTAAAACGCAGCTCCAAAATATAAAAGACCTAAGCAAAACTCTGAGCGGATATAAGTATAGTAGAAAAATTATCAAACAATTTAAGCCGGACGTAGTTTTTATTAAGGGTGGCCATGTTGGTTTGCCCATAGGTATTGCAGCGGCAAGAATGAAGATACCATATATCATTCACGAGTCAGATGCAGTTATGGGTAAGGCCAATAGTTTGCTTTCCAAAAAAGCTAGCGTAGTGGCTGTAAGTTTTCCGGTGGAGGCATATTCGCAGGTTAGTAATCCAAATCTATATTTTACAGGCAACCCAGTGCGTCCGGAATATTATGTCAATGCTACCAAAGGCTCAAAAAGGCTAAAAGAACAAAAACCGAACATATTAATATTTGCCGGCTCTCAAGGAGCTGAAGCGATTAACACAATGGTGTTTGAAAACATAGAACTAATTCTTAAAAGCTTTGATGTTTTGCATATAACAGGGGAGTCGGGTGTAGAAAGAGCACGGTTTATAAAACACGGGCTTCCAAAAGAGTTGAAAAAATCCTATGAGCCACATGGTTTTTTAAGTGATGAAATGGTTGCAGCATACAAATGGTCTGACATTGTAGTTGCTAGAGCAGGGATGAATTCATTATCTGAGATTGCAGCTATGTCTAAGCCAGCAATAATTATTCCGTTGCCTGGCTCGACCAATAACCATCAGTTTAAAAATGCTGAGTTTCTTGCAAAACAGGGTGCCGTACGAATGCTTGACCAGTCAAAAATTGAGGGGAAGGGCCTAGTTAATGAAATATCTAAGCTGGCTAACGATGGAAAAGCTATGAATTATCTATCGTCCAGCATACATAAATTTTTCAGACCAGAAGCGGGTACAGATCTGGCCAAAATAATCATTGCAGTTGCCGACAAGAGGGTTAGGAAAGAGGGCTAGTTGAAAAAAAGAAATGTAAAAAGATCCTATAAATTTTCATTATCTTCAGACAGTAGGGTAAAAAGAGAAGAGTCGGGGATAATCAAAAAGCCAGCTAAAATTAACTGGTTCGCACTAATTAAAAAATACGCTTTTTATATTTTGCTAGTGCTGGTACTGGTATACCTAATTTTCTTTTCTGGCATTTTTAAGGTTAGCAGGGTAGACGTACAGGGACCGAACAAAGAACTTTCACAGGATTTAGAGGTAGAGTCTAGTAGATATATAAAATCTTTATTTACTGGTAATAATTGGTTATTTATAAATTCAGCATATCTTAAATCCAGATTAGAAAAAACTTTCACGGGCCAGGAATCTATTTCTGTGAAAAAAACATTTCCAAACAAAATTGAGGTTAAGACAGATGAACAAAAATCAGCAATTATTTGGAGAACAGGCAACGCCCGCTACATAATATCAATCAATGGTAGATCGCTTAGTGAATTAAAAGATCAAAATACTACTGGGCTTCCAACTGTCATAGATGCAAGTAGCATTCCTGTAAAAATAGGGGATAGAGTGGCCTCAAGGGATTTTGTGGACTTCACACTGAAACTTAATGAATACTTCAAAGACAAAAAAATAGAAGTAGAACAATTTTATATTACAGAAACCACAAGCGAACTTAATGTTAAGCTCAAGGATGGATATGTAATAAAATTCAACACGTCAGATCCGACAGATGCTCAAATCAGATCGCTTTCGGCCACTCTGGATCTTTTGAAGTCACAAAACAAAAAGCCTAATGAGTATATAGATTTGCGTGTTACCGGCAAGGCTTTTTATAAGTAAATTGCAAAAAAACTCCGACTCCCCCTATGTTCGGTTTTTGTTTAATGCATAAAAAATAGAGGTTTTGAGGGCGGAGAAGTAGAACTTATTGGCTTGCTAACTAGAAATTAAATAAATTGAAATCGGGGATAGATAAATAAAATTAAGTTTTTAGTCTTAGCCAGCCTAAACTTATTAATATGTCGCAAAAGATATATTGTGCGACACGCTATATTTAATGTTAAGTTGATAGTTAGTACATCTTAATTATGCTTTATATAAAGGATAATTCATGTCTATACCAATAATACCATAGAGGACTACTTGCGTCGTCTTGGCTTATTGTTGTGCTTAGTTTTATTGCCCTTATTTCTAATGAGATCGCTGTAGCGCTTTGGCTGAACGCCTGCTATCTCAGGCCTTTTCTGAGCTTGCTGAGAAGCATTTTGAGCGTTGGCCTGTGTATTTGTGCCTTTTTCATTTGCCGGGCTATTAGAGCCTTGCTGAGGGGCTTGTTCTGGTCCGGCCCAGTCGGCTATCTCTTTCTCGACTTCTGATCTATTCATTGCATATTCTCTTCTGGAATTTTCTATAATTTCAGATGTGTAGTCGTGGGTAGGAGAGGGCATCATCAAACTTTTTGCACTAAAAGGATTTGATGTCTGGCCATCGATACTCATACTCACGTAAATGTTTTGCTTGTCTAAATTCACCAAGTCTATCGGCTCGAATACTGGAGCGAAGTATTTTGATAAATAATCCGCGTCATCAGCCCCTACCCTGAAGGTAATCATGGATCCGACGTTACCAAACACAGCATCCCTCACCTCATCTGGCATTTGCGAAATGTACTGATTTGCTACGGTTAAGCGCAAGCCATACTTCCGGGCTTCAGATAAAATAACCGCGAATGATTCTGTGGCGAAGTTTTGGAACTCATCAACGTACAGGTAAAACGGCCGACGCGCTTCTATATCTGCGACGTCTGCTCTACTCATTGCATCTAGCTGAATTTTAGTGATTATTAACGATCCCAGAATTGCAGCATTATCCTCGCCAATCTTACCTCTACTTAGGTTAACAATAATAATTTTGCCCTCATCCATAGCTTTTCTGATATTGAATGAGCTCTTGGGTTGACCAATAATGTTTCGGATAAGTGGCACAGCTGTAAATGCACCAACCTTATTTAGAACCGGCTGAACAGCCTCGGATGCAAATTTGTCATTCCAGGAAGCAAACTCCGTTACCCAGAAAGCCTTGACTACAGGATCGGTAACATTATCAACTATCATTTTACGATAGCTCTTATCTGTAAGCATCCTAGTTATTCCTAGCATTGTAGTTCCTGGAGTTTCAAGAAGTGCCAACAAAGTAAAGCGAAGAATGTGTTCCAAGCGAGGCCCCCAGCTATCACCAAACATTTTCTTTAACACACCGACTATTTCTGAGGCGATGTTGTTGCGACGGTTCTCATCGGCATACTCCATAGGGTTAAATGCTACGGGGTATTGAGCATCGTCTGGATTTATATAAATTACGTCTTTGATTCTGTTTTGAGGGATGAATTTCATAATGTCTTGGGCATAGTCACCGTGCGGATCTACAACTGCAAAGCCCTCATTTTGATAAATATCAGAAAGCGTTAAAAGATTCAGCATGAAAGATTTACCGACACCACTTTTACCTATGATGTAAAGGTGACGTTCGCGATCCTTGCGTTTAATGCCAAACTTAATATCGCCCTGCCTGAATGTGGTTGAACCAAACAGGCTCAGATCTGAAGGAGCGGTATTTGCTAATGTCGGCAAAAGTGCAGGCGGCTCCCCTACTTTGGTTGATGTATAGGCAATATTCGGGGTTTCTACACTTGTGTGAGGAAGATGGAATACACTCGCAAGCTCTTCAATGTTAAGTATAAAGCCCTGATCATTGAATGTTCGGTTTTGGTACTCTTTTAAGCCCTCTTCGCCTTCTATCATAGGTGTGCCGGCAAAGCCATTAAGATTTACAGTGTTGAACTGCTTGAAGCCCCCTACCAACGCCTGTAAGCGCTGCTTTGCTGCTTGTTCATTCTGCCCGATGTAACAGATTCTTATTTTTACTGCATAGCCTAATTTCTCGGCCTTTGCCTCTACAGCTGAAAGTAAGGTGGTTTGACCTGGCGAAAGCTCTTTTTTGCCCGGTCCAGAAGCTGCCTTGGCAGACTTTTCATAATAAATCTGAGGGGTTACTGTAGCTGTAAAAATGTCCTTAACTAGGCCCGTGGGTTTTGACATCCAGTCATCAAAAATTCCTTTTTTCTTTCCGTTTCTGACTTCATCGACGTATTGAAGTGATTTCGCATGCCAACTGTCACTAACTGGCTCAGCCAGTATTTGAATCCAGATTTCTTCGTTGTCATTTAGACTAGCCAAAACTGTAGTAAGGCCGGCCAACGGATCTACTTCGAAGGTTGTAAAGGTCTTAATTGGAAAAATTTCGTCTTTATCCAGGACAACTTGGGTTGTATAGGCATTTCTGCCATTGAGGTTCTTGTGACTATAATCATTGTCCATTTCGGTTATTTGAACCGATGGGTATTGGGCGTAAATTTGGCTTTCGACATAATCTTTAAGATGTTTAGGGCACCAAACATAGAAATATATCAAATGATCATGCGAAACTATTTCAAAGCTAATATGCTCTTGAATTCCATTGTCTTCAGCCGAAGGTCGCAATATACCATGAAGACTGGCAAACATTTGCTCCGCGGATAATTCCTTTTTTTCGTTGTCTTTTGGCACAATGATTTGCAGCATTGTGTGTTCGGATCTTTCTATATAAGCCACCTTCTTATTATTTTTACGAATTAAATAAAATAACCATCCAGCTATAAATACCCAGCCCCAGAATTTAAAAAGAACTGTATTTATAACTTGTACAATAGTAGAAAAAATAGTTACCAGTATTTCCATTGTGATTTGGTCGTTAAATTGACCAGATTATTTTATGAGAGCGTATAAACGCCCTTTTCAACGCGCTTGAATTGAGGTTTTTCTTGAAGATTAAGTACAATTGTAGTTGTCTTAACCTGTCGTCTGGCAAGAACTCGTGCTACGATTTCATCCTTGCTCAAAGGACCACCTTCTTCTTTCAAGACTTCCTCTATTATATCAGCTACGGTACCGGAACGGTAACCCCATTCTGCTAATGCATAAATGCCACGACCGATTAAAACAAAACGTTTATCTTTGAT
>JBIIIT010000033.1:0-5526 GCA_044234435.1 Candidatus Saccharimonadia bacterium
AAAACCGCTTATGTTGTGTATAATAGCGCATTGACTAAAAAATTATGAGTATGAATCAAGAATTAACACCTAAACAGCAAGCCAGCGAGCTTATCAAACAAGCCGATAATATTGTTATTGTTACAGGTCGCGAGCCTAATAACGATCAGCTTTCGGCTGCTATTGCTATGCAGAGAGTGCTAAATAAACTTCATAAGCAGGCAAGTGTTGTTATTACCGATAAACTACCTAAGAGTGCTGAGCTGTATGACACCCAGTTTATTAGTAATGATATCCAGGGTGTGCGTGATTTTGTAATCAAAATCGATATGCACGATGTGGTTGTTGATAAGCTTAAATACAATGTAGAAGGTGACAGTCTTGATGTGACCGTAACTCCGCTAAATGGTAATTTTACTGCCAAGGATGTTAGCTTTGAACACGGTCCATTTAAGTTCGATTTAGTGATTGCACTGGGCGTTCCACAGATTCTAAAAATGGATAAAATTGTAGAACAAAACCCAACCATTTTCGATGGCCTACACCTAATAAACATCGATTACCACCGTATCAATGAACAGTTTGGAAGTGTGAATTATGTTGATCAAAACGCTAGCTCGGTTTGCGAAATGTTAGTATCTCTATTCGAATCATTGGAGCAGGGTATTATAGACGAATCAATCGCAACTGCACTATATACAGGCATAACATCTGCGACTCATAATTTTACTATCCCTGACACAACCGCTAAGGCTATGACTGTGGCTGCCCAGATGCTTGCAGCGGGTGCTAAGCAACAAGAAGTTGTGAAGGTAATGAACTCTAAAAACAGCAATAATAATGCACCCAAGGCTAAAAAAGACGAGGTGAAAGTTCCTGACGCTTCAGCCCCAACTAGCATTAAAGAAGCAATGGAGCAGGCTAAAAAAGAAGCTAAATCTGAAGAAGTTGAAGAAAAGTCTGAAATCAAAAAAGACTCTGAAGGCTCAAAAAAAAACCACAAGTCTGGAGTAAAGGACAATTCGAAAAAGAAGGCTTCGAACCAGGACCTTTCCAGGGCAGAATTGGCCCCCAAACAGCCTAAAAGCCCTTTAGAAAAATAAGCTAAAATATAATTATGAATTTCCAAAAAGAAGGCCTGTATCTTATAAACAAGCCTCGTGGCAGAAGTAGCTTTAGTATTGTTGCTCAGGTTAGGCGTTTAAGCGGTATTAAAAAAGTCGGCCATGCCGGCACACTAGACCCAGAAGCCGAGGGTCTTTTAATAGTGTTGGTTGGCAAGGAATTTACTAAGCAAGCCGAAAAGTATTCCAAGCTAGACAAAACCTACGAATTTGAACTTAAGCTAGGCGAGTATTCAACTACCGATGATGAAGAAGGCGAAAAGACCAAGGTTTCTAAGAAAATACCCAAAAAGTCGGAAATTCTAGAAGTCATAAGCTCGCTTACTGGCGAAATTGACCAAACCCCACCAGTTTATTCGGCTATCAAAATCGATGGCCAGAGGGCTTACAAATTGGCCCGAAAAGGCGAAAAGATTGATATGCCAACTCGCAAAGTCAAAATAAGTAACTTTGAAATTAAGGACTACAATTATCCATATCTGAGCTTAAAAGCTGATGTTTCTTCCGGGACTTATATACGTTCACTTGCCAGAGTGATTGGCGAACAACTAAAAGCAGGGGCGTATTGCACACAAATAGTGCGCACCAGAATTGGCGAATTTGAGCTGAGTAAAGCCAATGTCCTTGATTAATTTGTCATTATCTGGTAGAATACTTTGTATATGATTCAAAAAACTACTAAAACTAAGCTAATGAAAGACAACGGTATGCATGCCAAAGATACTGGTTCTGCTGAAGTCCAAATTGCGCTTTTCACCGAGAAGATCAAACAATTAACTGATCATCTTAAGACTCACAAAAAAGATAATCACTCACGACGTGGCTTGCTTGCTATGGTAAGTAAGAGACGCCGACTGCTTGATTATTTGAGCAAAAAAGATCACAAACGCTACGAAGCTATCGTTAAAAAGCTCGGTCTACGTAAGTAGTATTTTAGAATTCGTACATTGTTACATTAATTAAAAGAATAAATTGAGTGTTCTAATGCTTTAGTTATGGAACGGATTGATCATAAAAGACTTGATCAATTGATTCCGAAACTAATCAATAAAAGAACTCAATTATAAGAAAGGAAAATATGGAAATAATCCATCCTTTTGGTGGTAAAACTCATAAATTCGAAACTGAGTTTGCCGGCAAAAAACTAACAATTGAAACAGGTAATATGGCCTTTAGGGCCGACGGAGCGGTGACTGTTCGATACGGCGATACAATGCTTTTGGCAACCGCAGTGGTTGAACCAAAACCTAAGCCAGACACTGACTTTTTCCCACTTTTAATCGACTATGAAGAACGCTGGTATGCATCTGGAAAAATTTCTGGAAGCCGATATATGAAGCGTGAAGCCAAGCCATCAGACAAGGCCGTGCTAACTTCAAGATTAATCGACCGACCGATCAGACCTTTATTCCCTAAAGGATATCGAAATGATGTTCAGGTGGTGGTAACTGCTTTGAGTGTTGATTTGGAAAACGAACCAGATGTAATTGCAATCATTGCTGCATCTACCGCCTTAATGCTTGCTGGAACTCCATTTGAAGGACCTGTTGCAGCTGCCAGAATCGGTCAAATTGACGGCAAATTAGTGGTCAACCCAACCGTTAGCGAGCAAGAAAACAGCAAATTAAACCTTACCGTTGCCGGGACAAAGGACGCCATACTTATGGTCGAATCAGTTGCTAATGAAGTATCAGAAGAAACTATTTTGGAAGGCTTTGAACTTGCCATAAAAGAATGGCAGCCAGTAATTGAAATTCAAAATAAGATTGTAAAAGAGCTTGGTATCGAAACTAAGGAATTTGAATTATTTACTCCCAACGAAGAAGTTGAGGCTAAAATAAGCGAATTTTTGAAAGGCAAACTTGGGCAGCAAGTTCGACACGCCGATAAAAGCAAGCGCCATGAAGCCATCGAACAACTTCACGACGAAGTAGTAGCTGAATTTGCATTGCTTTCAGATGAAGTTGAGGATGACGGCAAAGAGCGTTTTGGCCACCCAGACGTTGAATTGGCCTTCGAAAAGATTATCGATAAAGAAATTCGACGCTCAATTCTGGATGAATCTGCTAGGCCAGATAATCGTAAAAACACCGAAATCCGCCCGCTAAGTATGCAAGTAGGCATTGTGCCTAGAACGCATGGAAGTGGTTTGTTCACCCGTGGTGCTACACAAGGCTTAACGCTTACAACCTTGGCACCTGCTGGTGCAGCTCAGCAAATTGAAACAATGGAAGAAGACACTGAGAAGTTTTATATTCACCATTACAACTTCCCGCCATTTTCAATTGGAGAGGCGCGACCAATGCGTTCAACCGGACGTCGCGAAATCGGCCATGGAAACCTTGCCGAGCGTGCACTTCTGGCTGTACTTCCAGAAAAGGAAGACTTCCCCTATATGATCCGCGTAGTAACTGAAATCCTAAGCAGTGCAGGTTCAACCTCTATGGCTGCCACTTGTGGTAGCACTCTGAGCTTGATGGATGCCGGCGTTCCTATTAAGCGCCCAGTAAGCGGAATCGCCATGGGGTTAATGGTAAACCACAACAACCCAAGCGAATATGTTATCTTGAGCGATATTCAAGATGCCGAAGACTTTGCTGGCGATATGGACTTTAAGGTAGCAGGTACCAGTGAAGGCATTACCGCTTTGCAAATGGACATTAAACTCAAAGGCTTAAGCTTAGAAATCCTTAAAGCTGCTCTTGAGCAGGGTAGGGAAGGCCGAGCACATATTCTAAAAGCGATGACTGATGTTATCGCCGAGCCTCGTGCTGAACTTAGCGAATTTGCCCCGCGCATAACTAAGCTTATGATCAATCCAGAAAAGATTAGAGAAGTTATCGGCAAGGGCGGCGAAACAATCCAAAAGATTACTGCCGAAACAGGTGTAGATATCGACATTGAAGACAGTGGGTTGATTATGATTGCTAGTGCCGACGCATCGGCTGCCGAGTCTGCCAAGAAATGGATTGAATCAATCGTAGCTGAGCCAGAAGTGGGTGAAACCTACGACGGTAAAGTCGTAAAAGTAATGGACTTTGGTGCTTTTGTTGAGATTATGCCAGGCAAAGAAGGTATGGTGCATGTAAGCCAAATCCGTGATGAACGTGTAGAAGATATTCATAAAGAGCTCAAAGAGGGCGATGAAGTCAGAGTTAAATTAATGGAAATCGACGACCGCGGAAGATTGAATCTTTCAATGAAAGCCGTTAAATAGCTATCAGTCCAGAATCTGCCCAAGTATCTTGGGTAGGACTGGGGGGATATATGAATCTCAAGCAGAAACAAGCCAAGCTAGAAGCTATAGCTGCCCGGATTAAAAACCGTGAAGTTGAAATAGAGCTGGCCAAAACCTGCCTCAACCCCGTACCAGGCGAAGGAAATGCCGATGCCAAGCTGATGTTTGTCGGTGAAGCACCAGGCGCCCAAGAAGACAAGCAAGGCCGACCTTTTGTTGGCGCTAGCGGTAAATTTTTAGGTGAAATGCTCGAAAGTATTGGTCTGAAACGTGAAGATGTTTATATCACCAACATCGTAAAGTTTCGGCCGCCCGAAAACAGAGACCCTAACAAGCAAGAAATCGAGGCTTGTATGCCGATATTATTCGAGCAGATCGAAGTGCTTAGACCAAAGCTTGTGATATTTCTGGGCAGACATTCGATGAACGTCTTTTTTCCGAAGCTTAAAATTAGTGAGGCTCATGGTGAGCGGATAGAGGGTGAAGTAGTTATGGAAGATGGCAGCAAGTTTATGCAAAATTTCTTGCCACTGTATCATCCAGCTGCTGCACTATATAACGGGTCAATGCGGAAAGTCTTATTGGAAGACTTTGCAAAAATCCCTAAAATTTTAGAAATTATCAAAAATTAGAACATTTAAGAAAGGATATTTTACAAAAAATGTCAAAAGACAATTTAAAAAGCCGTCCGTTGACGGCACAGGACTTGGGTATGAATAACAGCTCAAAGCCTGCAAATACAAACAACACAAACAATAATTCGAGTGCTAAAGCAAGCACCCCGCCGGCCCGTAATAACCAGCAGGGCGGCCAAAACAATAGCCGAAACAATAACAGACCTAACCAACAAAAGCCTGGTTTCGGTGGTAATCGCAATAATCAGCAGGGTGGTCAGAAGCGTCAAAATAACCGCGGAGGCGGTGGCGGAAACAATCGCCGACGTTTCGACAAGGGTCCAACCAAATTTGCTGTAGGTAGCTTTAATCAAAACAATCCAGTAGCAAAGCCAACAGCCCAAGTGAGTATGAGCAAAATTGACGCAGGTAAGCTCAAGATTGTACCACTAGGTGGACTTGGACAAATTGGTAAAAACTTAATGGCTCTTGAATACGAAGATGACATTATCATTATGGATATGGGCTTTACCTTCCCAGGCGAAGACCAACCAGGAATTGACTTGATTGT
>JBIIIT010000004.1:0-18983 GCA_044234435.1 Candidatus Saccharimonadia bacterium
ATTTTGGTCTCATCTATAATTTGCTGAGTAGTCATAGATTGCCCACTTAAAATTTCCATTATAAGCGCCTCTTCTTTGCTATCAGCCTTTGGCCTTACTTTAACAAGCTCCGGACTTTCCAGCCCCAAATAAGCTAGTACATCTGAGGCATTTGTAATTAACTGTGCACCATTTTTAATCAAATTATTAGGTCCAGCCGATCGCAGGCTAGTCGTATTTCCTGGGACTGCCATTACAGTACGATTTGCCTGTATTGCAAAATTAGCCGTAATTAAGCTTCCAGATTTAGCATCGGCCTCGGTAACAATTGTTGCACTACTAAGCCCTGCTATTATTCTGTTGCGCGCCGGAAAGTGCGACTTGTAGGCCTCTGTACCTTCTGGGTATTCACTAATTACTCCCCCAACATCAGACTCAATAATCGACCTGTAAAGACCAAAGTTGCTTCTAGGGTAAGGCCTATCGAGCCCGCAGCCTAATACAGCCAAAGTTGAGCCTTTTGCGTCTAAAACAGCCCTGTGGACAATGGTATCGATTCCTAAGGCCATACCACTAACCACACAAAAACCAGCCTTAGCTAGCTCATAAGCAAGCCTGCAGGTTATTTCTTCTCCATATTTGGTTGGCCTACGGGTACCCACTATAGATACCATTGGTAGTTCCGGGATTTGACCAGCCAAGTACAAACCCTTAGGAGGACTTGAAATATCCCGCAAAAGTTGCGGAAAAGTATTGTCATTATGTTTAATATATTGTATATTCATATTCTATCTCAATCTGGAGTATAAAAAACAAATTTAAACATAAGTGGTAAAAAGTATTGACAATATACCGCTTATGTGATAATATACTACACGTTCTTTAAATTACTACATATTTTGAAGCTTTTTCAAGGGAGTAACCTGCTCCGCGAGGCTTAATCTAAAACTCACCCTCCTTTTAGATCTCGCGAGCAGATTACTCCCTTTAATGCCACGGTCTTATTATTTTCTATTGACGGCCGCACAAATCCCGCTAAGGGGGCTTTAAAGGGAATAACAAACAGATCAGTTCGAGTTTATACGGCTGGTCTGTTTTTTATTTCTTTTTTTGTATTTGTTAAATCTAGCTTAGCAAGTAGCAAATTCAATTGCTAGCATGGAGCGGAATAAACTTTAGACTTTATTTAATTGAGGTGTGCTCGATGCCGTTTTGGAGCGCATCTAATACAGTTTCGGAGCTTTTTTTAATGACTTCCTCTAGGTTTTCTAACTCTTCTTTATTGAACTTCTGTAAGACAAATTTTTCGGTTGGTACTTTGTCGAGCATTTCATTTTTAATTCCAACCCTGAATCTTGCAAAGTCTTCGCCAACTTTTGCAATAATATCTTTAAGCCCATTGTGGCCACCACTACTGCCCCCTACGCGTACACGGATAGTTCCAAAATCTAAAGCTAAATCATCCGATATTACCCAAATGTCTTGGCTTTGTATTTTGTAAAAATTGGCAATCTTAGACACGCAATCACCGCTTAAGTTTACATAGGTAGTTGGCTTGGCCAGAATGACTGTTTCGCCGCCTAGCATAGTTACACACATGTCAGCTTTAAGTTTCTTTTCCGTCTTAGTATGTAGCTTATATTTTTGGCATATTTCATCAATCACCATAAAGCCAATATTGTGTCGGGTATTTATGTATTCTTCGCCGATATTTCCGAGTCCAACAATGAGTTTCATAAATATATTATACTTTATCTTCTTTGTACTTGCTTTTGAAAACTAGCTTAATTGGAACGCCGGTTAGCTCAAAGTTTTGGCGCAGTTGGTTTTCAATATAGCGCATATAACTAAAGTGAATTAGTTCTGGGTGAGTTCCAAAAATTGAAAATTCAATAGGATCATTGCCGGTTTGTGTAACGTAGTTAAGCTTGGCGTGAAAACCTTTGGTTGTAACGGGGGGCTGCTTTTGGACTGCAGATTTTAAGACATCATTTAGATCTTTTGTAGGGATTTTAGTAACTCTACGATTATTAACCTCTACTATAATTTGCTTAAGTTTTTCAAGGTTTTGATTCTCCAAACTAGATGTGAAAATGAGCGGCGCCCACCACACATACTGCAAATTATGACTAATTATGCTACTCATTTCGTGCATTGTATTCTCGTCTTTTTCTTCTATGGCATCCCATTTTGTTACTACAACCGTTAAGGCTTTGCGGGCGTCTTTAACCATACCGACGATATGCTCGTCTTGCTTTGTGAGGCCTTCTGTTCCGTCAATCAAAACTATACAAACGTCAGCACGTTCGATTGCATATTTGGTTCTGGAGGCCGAGAAAAATTCAATTCCTTTGGATATTTTTCCTCGCCTTCTAAGCCCTGCAGTATCGTAGAAATCCAAGATAATATCTTTGTATTTAACTTCAGCCGAGTTTACATCGCGGGTTGTGCCGGCAATATCAGATACTAAAGCCACATCTTCTTTTGCCAGAGCATTTATAAGTGCGCTTTTGCCCACGTTTGGTCGACCAAGAATTGCAATCTTAATAGACTCTTTAACCTTAGCAACTTTTTTCCTTGGAATTTGAATAACCACCTCATCCAATAAGTCATTTATGCCTTGGCCGTTTTGAGCCGAGGCTTGCATGATATTTTCAAAGCCTAGCTTGCGATAATAGCTAAAGTCACTGTTAAATTCGCGCTTATCTAGCTTATTAATTAGCAGTATTGTTTTAAGCTTTGATTTTAGCACTAATTTGGCAAGCTTTAGGTCGTCGTTATTTAGTTGGGTTGTGCCATCGGCTACAAAGATGACCAAGTCACTTTGAGTAATAGCGTCTTCAATCTGCATTATTGCAAGTTTATTTAGTTCGTCTGTTGGCTTGGCAAAGCCAGCGCTATCTACTAGCTCAAATTGTATACCATTATGCTTCACAATCCCCTTATTCTGATCTCTTGTGGTATGAGCTATATGCGAAGTTATCGCCTGATTCGTATGAGTCAGTCGATTAAATAATACGCTTTTGCCAACATTGGGTTGGCCAACAATAATCACTCTTGATAAATTCTTCATTTTATTGCCAAATATAGTTATTGAAGGCCCATTCTATCATATTTTTGCTTTCTTGAAAACGGTCAGGGCTATTGAGCACCACCGTAATAATCCTTTGGCCATTACGCTCTACTGCCGTTATGAGGCATTGCCCTGCTTCTAGGGTGTAGCCGGTTTTCATTCCCACCACTCCTCCACTGCCAAGAATTTTATTGGTAGTGGTAAGATTGTAGGTCTTACCGTCCTGATTGGCTATCTTGGCTGAAGCCGTAGAAGTAATTTTTTTAAAAGTATCATTATTTGACAGTACGCCTGCAAGCTTAACTAGGTCATTGGGCGTGCTGGTGTTTTTACTACTAAGGCCAGAAGGCTCGTAAAAACTAGAATTATTCATATCCCAAAGCTTGGCTTTTTCGTTCATTTTTTCAGCAAACTTCTCTATTGAGCCGCTGTCATAAATCGCCAAGGCATTGGCTGCATCATTAGCTGAATAGATCAATATTGCTTTTAACAGCTCGCCGACTGTGATTTCTTCACCCTTTATTAGATTGAGTTTTTGATCTTCTGGTCCTAGCTCCGGAAGTTCGCCAATTGTTACAACTTCATTTGGCTTATGAGATTCCATAATTACAAGTGCAGTCATTAGTTTGGCAATTGATGCAATTGGCCTAGGGGTGTCGGCGCTTTTCTCTAAAAGCTTAGTACCCGATTTTGTATCATAAACTATTGCCGCTTCTGCAGATGGTGTAAATTTTTTAGAGTTTGTCTTAAGCGTTGGCTGAGCTATATAGATTTGTGTTTCAAAAGGCTGGTTCTTTGATTTAGTGCCGGGGCTTTTGAATAGGTCCGCCATTGGCTTGATTGCAGTTAAGCCAGCATTTGCCAAAAGACTAAAAACTAGACCAATTGAGACTAAAATATTCAAATCACTTCCTCGGGCTTAATGAATTCATATTTTCCACTCATAAGGCTATGCGAGGAAAATTTACCAATTCTTATTCGAACAAGTTTAACAACCTGCCCGCCGATTGCCTCAATGGTTCTTCGTATCTGTCGATTTTTACCTTCATTCATAACTACTTTTATAATACTACCACTTACTCTAGTAACCTTCATTTTACTGACGCCATCCTCGAGTTTTATGCCCTGATTTAGCTTTTCAATATTGTCCACTGAAATAGGGTCTTTTAAGCTAACCAAGTAGGCCTTGTTTTTATTTTTGCTTGGGTGTGATATTTCGTTTATGAAGTTTCCATCAGAGCTTAGAATTATTAGGCCTTCACTATCTTTGTCTAGTCGCCCGGCAATTTTTAATTTAGAGAAAGATTTGGGTAACGAATCGAAAACATTTCTATCATCACCGTATTTTTTATGTGAACAGATTTCGCCTCTAGGCTTATTGTAGGCTATATAAATATCTTTCTTAATGCTGCCCTCACTACCATTAAGGCTTACCTTGTCATTTTTTGATACCTGAAAGCTTAAATTCGTCATCGCTTCGCCATTAACGCTAACCTGCCCAGAAGATATCAATTCATCTGCTTTGCGTCTTGAATCAGCCAAGCCACTTATCACTAAATACTTATTTATTCTGGTTTTCATAATTGTCCAATTCATTGAGCGACTCTATGCCCACTAACTTTAAAAATTCAGCAGTCGTCTTATATTTTGTAGTGTCATCATTTGTAGTTCTAAGTATTAGTTGTTTATTTAGAAGGTTCTTAATCGATTGATCACTACTAATACCTCTTATTTCGTCGATTTCGTCTTTTGATATCGGCTGTTTGTAGGCAATTACACTAAGAGTCTCTAGCGCTGGCTGGCTAAGGGCTTGTGGCGTGGAATCATAAAACTCTTCTATCAAGCTGGCATATTCGGGCTTAACCACTAATTGCATCTCTGATTCATCATGGATTATTGTCATGCCTAGTTCTGATAATTTGGGTCTGGCCTTATCAACAATATCTAGAATTTGGCCTTTTTCTAAGTTGAGATTTTTAGAGAGGGATTTAATTTTTACAGCCTCACTAGAGTAAAAAAGTATGGCAATTATCTTAGAGGCTTCATTCATCCGACCAGCTCCATTGTGCTGCCTCTTTTTTGAATTTTTTCATTTTTTATTAAGTCTAGAATTGACATAAAAAACACTATTGCTTCAGCTTTGCTGCTAGCGCTAGACATCATTTCATCTATCGAGAAGCTTCTAAGTTTTTTTATCTGGTTAATAAATTTTATCTTGGATTTGGCTAAATGATCTCGATTGTTCTTTATGGCTTTCGGCACTTCTTTATTTTTGTAATTTCTCAATAAGTCCAGAAAGACAATCTGCAGTTTTTTGGGCTCAATGTTTTCAATTTTTGTTTGCAAATATATATTTTGGCTTCTGGATTTCATCGGCTTTTTGGAAAGTCTCAACAAAACCTTAGCTTGGTTTTTGATAGCTTGATATTGTATCAATGATTCTGTTAGGTCTATATCTTCTTCCAGAGAAGGCTCGCTAATTATGGCGCGGCTTTTATCTAGTGTTAGTTTGGCGGCTACAAACAAAAATGAATTCATTTCTTCAATACTAAGATCCATATTTTCAATATAATCCAAGTAATCATCGGTAATCTTAGACAAAGAAATATCTGTAATTTCTAGCTCTTGCTTGTCCAGAAGCGCTAAGAGTAAATCAAAAGGGCCTTGAAAATTATCTAGTTCCAAGACAAAGGACATCTTTAATCCTTTTTTTCTTTGATGTACAGGCCAAGTTCCCTAAGCTGTTCGGGCCTTACATTTGAAGGGCTCTTGAACATTAAATCGCGTGCATCGCCGGTCTTAGGAAAAGCAATCACTTCCCGAATTGAACTCTCATTGAGAAGAACTGTCACAAGCCTATCTATACCGGGAGCCATTCCTCCGTGTGGTGGAGCACCATACTTAAAGGCCTCTAAAAATTCTCCAAATCTCTCATTTATTTCAGTCTCGCTTAAGCCAAATCGCTCAAATACCGATTTCTGAATTTCAGGCTTGTGAATTCTTAATCCGCCACTACTGATTTCTACACCATTTAGTACCAAATCAAAGCAGTAAGCACGCATCCTTAGAAGATCTTCTTCTTTATCGGAATTAAGTAGGTGCATGTCTTCGTCTCGTGGTAATGCAAATGGGTTGTGGGCAAAAGTGATATGTCCTTCTGGAGTTTTTTCAAAAACAGGAAAATCAACTACCCAGCAAAAAGCAAGTTCGTTAGGATCATTCTTGTCTTTTCTAAGATCGGGCTTGTCGGTTCCATATTTCTGCATAGCATCGGCATAAGTAATGACTTCGAATTTTTCAGGGAGTTTCATTTCTGGCAGAAGCTTGCTAATTACGGACTTAAACATTGCTTCGTTAAATTCCATAATGTCTGTGTCGGTTACAAAACTCATTTCCATATCTAGTTGGGTGAATTCTGGCTGCCTGTCTCCTCTTTGGTCTTCATCTCTGAAGCATCTGGCTATTTGGTAATATTTTTCAAAGCCAGCAATCATAAGAAGCTGTTTGAATTGTTGTGGAGCCTGAGGAAGAGCATAAAACTTTCCTTCACTCAGTCTTGAAGGTACCAAAAAGTCACGAGCTCCTTCTGGTGAGGATTTGGTGAGTATCGGCGTTTCGACATCCACAAATCCAGCTTCGTCCATATAATTTCTGATTGCGCTGATGAGCTTGTGTCTAAAGCGGATGTTCTTTTGCATATCATCACGCCTCAAATCCAGATAACGATGCTTCATGCGGACTTCTTCGCTGATTGAGCTTTTTTCTTCGGTTATTTCAAATGGAGTTGTCTCGGCCTGGTTTAAAATTATTAGATTCTTTATTTCAAATTCAATCGTACCGGTTGGGTGTTCAGGGTTAATCATCTTTTCTGGACGAGCCTTAACCTCTCCGGTTATTTCAACCACAAACTCAGTTCTTAATTTGTCGATAGTTTCGTCTAATTCTCCGCCGCCTCTAAAATAAACAGCTTGCACAACTGCAGAAGCATCACGAATTTCAAAAAAAGCCAATTTGCCATGATCGCGCCTTACATGAACCCAGCCCTTAATAAGGGCTTCGTCGCCAATCATTTGGCTGAGATCTTTGATCATAGTTCGTTTTGTCATAAGGATAATTATACCTTATTTAAAGCCATTCCCTCAAGAAGAAACTTAAGCTGATGGATTTTGAGGGGGCTGGGGCTGTTGAGGCGGCTGAGGTTGCTGCGGTGCAGCGGGTGGAGTTTGCTGAGCGGGAGCTCCTGGCTGTGGGTTGCCCACAACTGGTTCTTTGGCTGCATTTGTTGCGGGCGCTTCTAATACCTTTTTAATAGTCGCCACCACATCTTCTAGTGTTACCTGAGACTTAACTAAATACTTATCAACTCCTAGTTTTTCGCCTCTTTCTTTGTCCGTAGGGCTTCCAAGTGCGGTCATCATAATTACTTTGGTATGGGCAATTTCAGGTGTAGTACGCACAATATCTAGCACATCAAATCCTGAAATTCGAGGCATCATAATATCTAAAACAATTAGATCAGGACGCTCTTTAACTGCCATCGCTAGAGCCTCTTCACCATTGCTTGCCACGGCCAACTCAAATCCCTCTGCCTGTAATCTAGCAAAGTACACGTCTCTTAAACTTATATCATCTTCAACTAATAGTATTTTTGGCATTTATTCCTCTAAGCTTAACAATTAATTATATAATATCACATTTTTGCCAACGGCAACTTAAATGCGAACGTAGAACCTTTTTGAGGGCTTGATTCTACCCATATGCTCCCGCCGTACATCTCCACCAAATTACGTGCAATATATAGGCCAAGTCCAGTACCACCCCTCTCCCTGGTAAGCTCGCTATCTACCCGATAAAACTTTTCAAATAGATGCTTTTGATCCTGTTCAGATATTCCTATGCCAGTATCGTGTACTTTAATAGTCACAAAGTTCTGGTCGGCCTCGATCTCCACATCAACATTCCCCTCATCGGTATATTTGATAGCGTTGTCTATTAGATTGGTAAGCACTTCAGCAATTCTAGATTCGTCGGCATTCACTAAATAAGTTGGGGCTATAACCTTTTCGCTTTTAATATCCGCACCAGAAATATGAGTAAATACCTGAATGCCCTTTTGTTGCGCGAGCACTTTCATTTCTGCTGCAACTTTTAAGACTAAGTCAGATAGGTTGAAGACTTTACGATTATCTTTGAGGTTTTTATCTTCGATTTTACTAACACTTAAAAGGTCCTGGAAAAGCTTTCCTAAATGAATTGCGGAGCCATGAGCTTTATCCAAAAAGCCTTTTGCGCGCTCGTCAACCTGAGCCAGATTTGGGTTTTGGGCCATCGATATGTAGCCCTCGATAGCCGCTACTGGAGTGCGCATTTCGTGGCTAGCTGTTGATATAAACTCGTTGCGTTCGCGGGCCAAAGCTTTCTGTTCGGAAATGTCTCTAACAATTGCAATTGCTCCAGTTGGCTGACCTTGTTCGTCGGCGGTTGGCCCAACCGAAATCAAAAGCGCACTTCTAGTTTTGTCCCTGCTAAGTAGATATAGCTTATCTGTACTAACTGGCTTGTGATTTTCAAGTACATATTTAAATGGGTCATTAGCTTCGCTAATATCTTTATCATTCTGATCTTTCAGCTTAAATACTTGGTCGTAATCAATATTTAAAGCATCGTGCATATCCCACCCAGTAAGCTCTTGGGCGGGCTCATTCATAAGTACTATTTTGCCTTCTTTATTTATTCCAACGACCGGATCAGCGATCGATCCTAGCATCAGCCTCTCGGTCATTTTGGAGCTTTCTAGATCACTAGAAACTTTTTGTTCTGGTTTTTCGGAATGAATATACTTGTCTGTCGTATAGGCAATTAGGCCCGCAAATACCACTGCCGCTACTGTAACTGGAAATGAATTTACATTTAGCTGCTCGCCCGAAGTTGCCAGAGATGCTAGGATATCGCCAACATACAAAACGGCAACAATTCCTACATTTATAAAAAATGCACTAAAGCCCAGCACCGACCCACCTATTACAAGTATTAAGAAAGCTGGATACCAAACCGACGTAGAGCCACCTGTGAAAAACACCAAAACAGCAGCTTCGGCTAAAACGAACAAGAACTGCAAATATTTGGCTAGAAACTCCCTCTTTCTTATTAGCGGCCTAGCCAAAAACAAATTATAGATTAAGCCCACCGCTACAAGGGGCGTAAGAATTAAGACTATTAGATTTTTGTTTTCTAAATTGATATCCGTAAAGAAAAGAACAGCAGCAAACACTCCAACTGCGATATGAAACAGCGAAGTTACCAAAGTCATTTTGACATAGGTATGTCTGTGGATTTTTTTCTTTGCCACTAGCTAAATTATAGCATAAGAGGCATTGTCATGAGCGAAGCTATTTAGAACTTTTCGGTGTAATTCGGGAACCAATCTTGGTGAATTGAGTCCTCCTTTACGCCCAATTGCTCAAGCATCGGCTTGAAGGCTTCAACCATCGGTTCGGGACCAGATACGTAAAATTCGGCAGCTTGAATATCAGCTACATTGCGCTTGATCATTTCGCTATCTACTACGCCCTTTTCGCCTGTCCAGTTTTCAGGTATTTCGTCTACTAAAGTCTGAACATATTTAAAATTATTGAGATTATTCGAGGCTTCACTCCACAGATCCGCAAAGCAAACATCGCCAATGGTTCGATTAGAATAAATCAAAGTAATATTTCTTTGCTCTTGGTTGTCTATTAGGAATTTCATTTGCGAACGAAATGGCGTAATTCCAATTCCTCCGGCAATCCATACGATAGGCTTGTTTGTGTCTTTGGGCATCAAGAAGTTGCCCATTGGGCCCTTTGCTTCTATGCTGTCACCAGCCGCTAGCTTGAAAAATGCATCCTTAAATGTGGAATGCTTCTCAACAAGTCGGGTTGTTATCATTAAATTACCTTCGGTTGGCGAGCTGGACATCGTAAACCAGCGTTTTATTCCTCTATCGTCGTGATTGGGGTGATCCAAATGTAGCTCCAAAAACTGTCCTGGCTCATACAAAAACCCTTCTGGCTTTTCAAACATCAACTCCCAGCTGTCATTAGCTATTTTTTCTTTATGAATTAATTTTATATTCATCATATCCTCCTGCTATAATTAGTATACCAAATGAAAAAAGAATTAATTGAATTTAATAAAATACCAATTACAGTCCTCCAAGGCTTTTTGGGTGCAGGCAAAACTACGTTATTAAACTATATCCTAACCCACAATGAAGGTATGAACATCGGAGTTGTGGTGAATGATTTTGGTGATATCAATATCGACTCCAAGCTAGTTAAAAGCAAAACTGATAAGCGCTTAGAGTTAACTAGTGGATGTATTTGCTGCAGCTTAAAAACCCTAGATCTACAAGAAGCAATTGATCAATTTGTATTTGAAGGAAGTAATATCGACTACATCATTATTGAAGCTTCTGGCTTGGCCGAACCAAGAGATTTGGCTTTAACACTTAGAACTTCACTGGGCCATAAAGTACGCTTAGACGGAATTGTAACAGTTATAGATGCAGAAAATTTAGAAAAGAACGCCAGCGAGCACAATATCGCTCGTGACCAAATACTATTTTGCGATTTTGTGATAATTAACAAAGTAGATCTAGTAGACAAATCCAAAGTAGAAGAAATTAAACAGATGGTACTAAGCTTCAACCCTCGTGTGCGAATTCTAGAATCTACAAATGGACAGATAGATATTAGGCTGATTCTTGATCAGGACCTATACAAATCAAAAGAAATTGTGCACCCAAGCGAAAATCAACACGAAGAGCATGACCATTCGGATCATGTGCACGAAAAGTACTCAACTCTATCTTGGACTTCCGAAGAGCCACTGCATCCTATGAAATTTCAGCAGTTTGTTAATCAGAAATTGCCCACAAATGTATACCGAGCCAAAGGATTTGTGGACTTTGGATTAAAGGGCCATAATCGCAAATATATTTTTCAGCTAGTTGGAGTCAGGCCAGAGATAGTCTGGGAAAATTGGGATGTAAAGCCAGAAACCGAATTAGTATTTATCGGCCAAGATATCGATGAGTCATTACTGAGAAAGGAGCTCAAGGCTTGTATCGACCCAAGCCCCGACGAACCTCTTGAGGGTAACATCGAGCTAAAGCTTCCTAAAAAAGCCGATCTTTAGGCCTCACCGATGGCGTCGATTACTTCGTATAAGCCACCAACATTTGTCACATCATAGCCTAGCTGAGAAAGTGCCATCTCGGCAATCTGAGAACGGTTACCGGATCGGCAATAGACAAATATTTTTTTGTCCTTATCAATTTTGATATCTTCAATTTCGTCTAGGGGTATATTCACTGAATAGGCTGCGTGCCCAGAGTTATATTCATCAATGGTTCGGACATCTAAAAGAATAGACTTACCGTTTTGAATATCTTCTATCTCGGTATCGTTGAGTTTATGCATTACACCCTTCTTTTATATATAAACACTGAAAGCGGTATAAATAATATTAATAGTCCAACAATCCAGGCTACAAGTTTCCACTCGGCTCCGTCGCTAGGCGTTCCGAGCGCAAAGTGGCGAGCCGCTGTAACCGCAAATGTTACGGGCTGATTATTGGCAAATGTCTGAAGCCATGAAGGCATTGTGCTCGTTGGTACAAAAGTTGCGCTAGCAAAAGTGAGCGGGAATATGAATAAAAAGCCAGCCAGCTGAGCAGTTTCTTCGTCTTTTACGGCTAGCCCGACAAAAGCCGCTACCCAAGAGAATGCATATCCGAAAGCAACTATTAAGGCAATCATTAAAAATGCATCTAGTGCCCCATTTTGGAACCTAAAGCCATAAGCAAAGCCGGTAGCGAGTAGAATTAGTGCGGTTATAGTGTTTCGCACCAAATCAGCCGTGGTGCGTCCAGTCAAAACGGCACTTCTGCTCATCGGAAGACTTCGGAAGCGATCTATTATTCCGGCATTTAAGTCCCTAGAAAGACCTACGCCAGTTTGTAGGGCACCAAACAGAATAGTCTGTACCATAATGCCAGGAAGCAAATAATTAATGTACTTTTCGCCAGCACTAGCGCCCAGTGCCCCACCAAATACAAAATTAAATAAAGTCAAAAACATTATCGGCTGAATTGATGAAAATATTATCAACTGTGGCAAACGCACATAGCGCATTACGTTGCGTTTTGTGATAATTAGGCCATCTCTTAAATCATTGAATACGCGGTTCATAGCTTCTTACCTCTTTTAGGTTTTTTTGCTTCTTCATTACTGGCTTTTTTACCAGTTAGGGCCAAGAAGACGTCATCAAGGGTTGGTTTATGAAGCGATATGTTGGTCGGTTTAATTCCAGCCTCATCGATCATTTTGGTTACTGTAAGCAGATCTTCGGCACTATTTTTAACAGGGATTTTAATAATCAGATCATTTTCGTCGGCTTGCCTGTTTTGATTGCAAAATTTGCTAACAGCCTCCAACGCGTTAATGTAGTCAGCTTTATTTTTCAGTTCAAATTCAACCATGTCTCCGCCAAGCTTCTTTTTGAGCTGTTCGCTGGTGCCCTCGGCAATTAACTTCCCATAATCTATCACGGCTATTTTGTCTGCAAGCTCATCGGCCTCGTCTAGATACTGAGTGGTTAATAATATTGAAGTCCCCTCATTGGCTAGATCACGAATAATATCCCAGAGTTCTTTTCTTGTGCGAGGGTCGAGTCCAGTTGTTGGCTCATCTAAAAAAAGTATCTTTGGATTTCCAACCAGACTGGCACCTAAGTCAAGACGCCTACGCATTCCGCCCGAATATGTTTTAACTTGCCTATCGGCAGCATCGGTTAGCGAAAGTTTTTCTAGTATTTCTTCGGCTCGCTGCTTAGCGACTTTTCTTTTTAAGCCATAGAGTTGCCCAACCATTTGAATATTTTCTCGGCCTGTCAAAAATTCATCGACAGCGGCAAATTGCCCAGCAAGCCCAATGGTGTTTCTCACTCCCGTTGAGTCCTTCACGGTATCAATACCTGCAACTTTTGCAGTTCCAGATGTTGGCTCAATAAGCGTACTTAGTACTTTGACAATAGTGCTTTTGCCTGCACCATTTGGTCCAAGCATCCCAAAAATCTTACCCTGCTCGGCCTTCAGGGTTACTCCGTCCAGTGCTTTAACTTTTCCGTAGTGCTTTTTTACGTTTTTTAGCTCGAATGCGTATTTCATTACTATAGATTATATAGCTAAGTACAAATTAAAGCTATCTTACAAAATTTATAATCGCATCATTTATCTGTGATGTCGCTTCAAGCTGTCCGATAGTAGCTTGCATATCGCCAGGTTGAATTTTTTCTAAGCTAGCAAATTGGGAATGGTTTGCGCCATCAATTACGACAAATTTTGTATCTGCCGGAAGCTTAGTTCTGCTCTCGTCTATCTTTTCGGTTGTACTTAAGCCATCTTTACTTGCCGAAATACTTAGCACCTCAGTATTTAGGCTAGCTGCATTGCCATTACAAAAGCTCCCTAGAAGTATAAGACCTTTAATTTTTTGGGGGTTTGATTTGGCATATTCACATGCCGCCACTCCTCCAAGGCTATGGCCACCTAAATACCATTTAGTAATCTCAGGGTTGTCTTTAATGATTTGATTTGCACCACCAACATTAAATAGTGCGAAACCAAAAGGGCTCCTTACTACAAAAACCGCAATTCCAGAATCCGCCAGTGCCGAGTAGGGAGCTAAATATGCGCGAGCATCTGCAAAAGCTCCTTGATAAATTATTAAACCTTCCTGAGCAGTAGAATTGACCGGCTTCACGCTATAATATCCGGAATTTTCGGCAATTTGAAAATTATCATTATTAATCACGTCGTTGTAAGCTTTGGGGTCGGGCTCCCAGGAATGAATTGAGCTGTATAAGAAATAGCCTATAAAAATCAAACCGCTCAATAACGCTAGAACTCCAACGGCAATTAAAACCTTTCTTGATTTTGATAGCTTATTTTTGGATGGTTTGGAGTGTTTTTTAGACATAATTATTATGTTTATTTTAGCACATAGCTGTCTTTACTATCACTGGTAGCAAGCTTGTGTGCTGACTTTGCTGGAGCTTATGTTATTTATGGCCGAAATTAAATCCGCACCATTTAAGGCATATCCATAGCCAGCATTATTTTGCGATGAAGCAAACACCATTCCAATTACTGTGCCATCGGACAGTACCAACGGTCCTCCGGAATTCCCCTGAACCACATTGCCAACAAACTCATACACCAGCCTAGTTATTTGGGTCTGTCCGTAAATATCCAAGCCCCTTGCATATATGCTGTTAGTTATTCCTGCTGGCTCAGCACTAAAATTGCCGCCGCCCGGAAAACCTAGTACAGTAGCTTCCTGGCCTCTGGCAAAGTTTTTATCTGAAATATTTAGTGCTCTAGCGCTCAATTTTGGCGTTTTAAGAATTGCTATATCAATTGCAGGGTCAAAATAGACTGGCTCTGCCTGGTAGCTTCCGTTGGTGTCGAGCACACTGATGTTGTTTGCCCCCGCTATTACGTGCGAGTTAGTCATTACAAGGCCATCACCAACAATAAATCCACTACCATTAGATATAGAATTGCCACAGCCTCGAGCTTCTATTTTTACTGTTGATTTGCCGGCATTTTCGACCGCTAGCCTAACCGATTCTGATCCAGCCGGGGCAACTGGCTCAGAAAGCTTTTGCGGAACTCCCGAGAAAACTTGAGGAAAATCTAGTGGCTTCACCAGGGTATTCACCCTATCGATTATAGGTGGAGTCGCAGGCAGACGCTTATTCAAAAATTGAATTATAGATGAGTTTTCAATCTGGTTATTAAATCCCTTGAAGGGACTACTTACGATAATCGCTGAGCTCAACCAAACAAAAAGAAACACAAATAATACGCCCCCAATACTGCCAGCTATCGAGTTTAACAATTGAGCATTTTTGGATTGCAAACGAATATTTAATTTCATTCCCATTGCTTCGCCCAAAGTTCCAAATGCCAGTGTTGTTAGCGCAATCGTAAGTATTGCCGAGGCAAATTTACCGACAGAATCCTTAAATAGGTTCATTACGGCTGGGCTTATCAGAAGCCCGATTACAATACCCACGAACAAGCCCCCTACAGCAAACAGGTTCCTTGCAAGACCTATTTGATACCACCTATAAGCCACAAGTATTGCTATTAGAATAATTATTAAGTCAATTATATTCATTTAATATATAAGTGTTTTTATTATTAATTGTGACACTCTCATTAGTTATTATATCAAACACAACTCTTTAGCTTGAGAATTGTCAGATTATATTATATAAATATTTGTACGTTCTTTGAATTGAGGTGCGCATGGATGGGGAGAATGAAGATCTCGACGATTTCATGGATGAAGTGAGCTCTAAGTACTCAAATCACTTTAATCAGCTCGACCAAATCATCGATGCCGAGTCTGAAGTCAACGTTTTCGGTATCACCGAAAAGAGTCACATTAAGGCTCTAGTAAGGGTTTCCTCGATGACTGCTTTTATAATTTTTGGGCTAGTCGTGGTTATTCACTGGCTTAGCAATAGCGTTAGCAAATCTGCCGGGCCTGTTACTAGCTTTGAAGTTCTGACGTTTACAGGGCTAATGTTTCTTAACATTGGCATATATGCAGTTTCGATTGCCGAGAGGCTCAATCTTCTGTTGATGAAAATGCAGCTCAAGTTTTCAATACGTAAATTGAAGCGAAAATAGTTTGATTAAATTCAAATAACAACCCGTTCTTTTTAGAGAGCGGTTTTTTTATTTTATAGCATAAGTGCTATACTGAAGTTATTAATCGGAGATATCAATGAAGCTTAAATTATTTATATTATTACCCATAGCACTAATTGCATCATTTTTTACACTCTCTTTGCCAGCCCAAGCCAAAGAATACAGAAGCGGTGCAACTACCGAAGTAACCAAAAATGACTTTATAGATTCAAGCCTAACTTCTAGCTCAGCTAAACAGAAAATTGATGGCACGATCAACGGTAACTTTTACTGCAGCGGCCAAGATGTAGAAATATCGGGCGTCATAAGCGGCAGTGTTTACTGTGCTTCACAAAAATTCAACCTGTCCGGCCGTGTTGATGGCGACTTGTTTGTTATTTCAAATACTACTGAGGTATCGGGAATTGTAAATGGAAGTATTTCAGCATTCAGCTCATCTATCAAGCTTACTGAAAGCGCAAAAGTCCGCCAGGATATTTCTGCATTCGTATCAACTGCTAATATTTCAGGAATAATTGCAAGAGACGTAGAGCTCAATGCGGGCACCGCAAGGATTGGCGCCACAATCGGCCGTAACCTCTCGGGCAATTACGGAAGCCTTACTCTATATGGAGACGCATACGTCCGAGGCAACCTAAATTACACCAGCAATAGCGATGTGAAGCTAGAAAACAACGCCAAGATAGATGGAAAGACCAACCGAACTGCTCAGGTAGTTAATATGGCCGGAGGGGTCGCGGCTGGCCTATTTACATTCTTAGGATTTTTAGTGTCGCTACTTATAGTCTCGATGGTAACAGTTTTGATATTTCCGAATTTTTACGAAAAGACATACGCGCAAATCCATACCAAAACAGGCGCTTCCTTTGGCTGGGGAATATTTAACCTACTGGTTACCCCTCTAATTATTGGCCTAATAATGATTACAGTTTTAGGAATCCCTCTAGCTGGCCTTATAGCAGTTGCCTGGATATTAAGCTTAATGCTAAGTGGTCCAATATTTGCATATTATGTCGGCAAAAAAGTCAAAAAGAAATCCAGCCCAGTACTAACAATGCTTATAGGCTCGCTAATTGTTTTATCTCTTTACATCCTGCCAGTAATTAACGTTATTGTAGGCGCAATCGTTGGAATAGTAGGTTCCGGTGCCTTGTTTAATCTAGTTAAGACCTCTAAACTTCAACTTAAAAAATAATTACTCTTTAGGTTTCATTCTAGATACCCCGAAAGCCACAACCATGATTGTTATTGAAATTATAGCTGCTGCTGCTATTGCAATATAGACCTGCTCTCTTCCGGTTGCCGCTAAAGTTGCTGAGCTTGAGCTTGAATTTTGTGAGGCAGGGTTTCCAGTAAAAGTAACTCCAATCTTTTCTATGTTTGTGTCAGTCCATCTGTCCGTGCTGCTTACGGAGTTGGTGCGATAAATATAAAATTGGTTTGAGCTACTCGGTACCACCCTTGGACTCGAATAATTATCAGAGCTGGCGGTAATGTATATGAGCTCTCTGGTTGTATAGTCTCCTAGCCTATCTGCCGGGAACCAGCCTAGTCCGTCTTGCGATGTGCCAATACCCATTGTGTATTGTCCGCTAGATTCAGTAGTAAACACGATTGCGTAGCGGTTTATTTGCTGGAGCTGAATTACATCACACCAGCGAATTGGTGGGTAGCCAACTGCGATATTTTGAGAGTAGCCCCCGAGCCCTGGCTGCGAAAAGCTGCCTCCGTAAAATTTCTGAAAAGAAGTTACATCACCAGTATTGGCTGCGTTAACTACATCTGCAACACTAGCCCTCGCAACGGCCAAATTAACAGCAGAGCCGCCAGCTATTCCAGTATCAAGTGTGTCTCTAAAGTAAACATAGAAGTAGCCATCTTTAATCATGTATGGTGCTCCCATTACATCGACGGCTGAAACATTGTTGGGGCTATCTATTGCTAAATTAGGCTTAATAATTCTGCCTAGATCAGTCCATGTCGCCCCACCATCAGTTGATACTGCCATGCCGATAGATGCCCAGAAGCCACCAACTGTAGTGTTTTCGGCATGATAAAACATAATCAGCCGATTATTGGCCGTATCATTATATATAGGGCCACCCGAAGCGTAGTTTACAGCCTCTTTCATTGAACCGATTGTAATTGTAGGATCAATAACGCTATTAAGAAAATTAGAGGTTGTGGATGTGGTTAGGCCAATCTGGGAGCCATTCGGGGCAACCACTCTGTCTTGGCCTGCGTATCTATAAAAGCCAATATTTCCATCCGTCCAGGTATTTAAGCTATCTGCCACTCTTTGGGCCTGTGTGACTATTGTTTGAGGGCTTGTTGGGGTAAATTGAGTTGAGGGCGAGAAGGTCGTGGCATTGGCATTTTTAGTAAATATTGAAAATACCGCCATAAAGACAACAATAGCTATAAATGAATGTATTTTTTTAAGCATTAAAGCTATTATAACCTATATTTTCTTATACCAAAAAAGCCCCTTGCGGGGCTTTCCTGCTTGATATTTTTATTATCTTGGTAGAGTGATCTGGAATTTGCTTCTTAGGTTCAAGCTTATTAACCAGGCTCTTACTCTGCTTTTAGCAGCAGTAATTTGTGCTGCCTTTTCTTCTGGTGTTTGTACTGCAGGTGCAGCTAGTGCTGGAGCAGTGCTAGCAACCATAGAAGTTGCAACTACTACTGAAGCTAAGGCGATTTTTACCTTGTTCATATTCACTACCTTTCATTAATTAATACTTAATATTATTATACCAAAATAGTATATTTTGTCAAGTACTAATTTACGGCTGGTTTTTGGCCTTTATTTGGCATAATATCAGATAGTGTTATGCCATTTTGGCTGGCCCAGTTTTTAAGATCTTCACGAGCTGCTTTCATCGCATCGCGCTTTTCTTGTTTGGTTTTGCCAGCATTTTGAGCTTTTATCGCATCAATTGCTTCAAGCTTGGTTTTAAGCACGTCACTTTGCTCTTGTGTTATCTTACCGGCGGTTACTGCATCCGCAAGCCTGGTGTTGAGCTTTTCGGCACGCTTGGTTTTCATGGCTTCAATACGCTCTGCCCGTTTTTCAGGGGTGTGCTGCTTTTTAAAGCCGATTCCGAGCATTATTTTGTCCCAGAAGCTTGGCTTGGTGCCGCTGTCGGTTGCTGCAAGTGCT
>JBIIIT010000005.1:0-18727 GCA_044234435.1 Candidatus Saccharimonadia bacterium
TTTTTTGTACCAGAACTTCCTTACTGTCGTAGGGTTTGTCTGAGTGCAGTCATTATGCTCAGGGGGAGTTAGACTCCATGCCCGATGGAATTTGGCCAGGACATAGGTCTTTTATAAAAGAGACTTGTATCCTGGTCAGATCCCGAACCGATGGTTGGGAAGCCACAGCTGCAGTATTTGTTCCATAACATATAATTAAAAAGCAGTTGTACCTCCTTAGATCTTAGCACCCAGCTAGGGTCAAACTCCGGGCCGATACATGCCAAGTTTGTTTCTAAACATATTAGGGCATTTGAATCGGCCCGTAACCATTTTTGAATGATATAGCCACCCGTTTGTAGAGGGTGGTTTTTTTATTTGAAAGAGATTAAGCCTAGAAGCCTCATATATGCTATCTAGTCTATTTTCTAACAATAAATAAAGGATATTCGAAATCTTCCGGTGTTTATAGTTATTAATACAACAATGTGCCTTATTCATCACTTATCCACAGACTTTTCTCTAAATTAATTAATCGGACATGGTAGTGTAGAAAAATAATTATATTGTTCACAAAATGAGTATAAAAAATTAGTTCAATAGCTAGTATAATGATATGCCCTGAATAAATGTGTTCAAACATTTTCTAAATTTGTTCATTATTTGAAGTATTTTTTTGTACTCTGTACTAAACCTTACAGATATGCAATAATAATTTCTATCTTATGAAAAATAAAGTAACCGCTTTATTGAGTTTAATAACTTTTCTGGCATTCATAACAGTATGCCTATTTGTAGTATCTTTGTTTGTTACTAATCCGACAAGGCTTGGTCCGGGCGGGGTTACATTCTGGTTTATTAATTTCTTATTGATGATCTCAAGCTTAACTACCGTTCTTTTGTATTTTTTAAGATCTAAAAAAACTGAATCTAAGACAAAATTACTATTTTCCTGTTTAAGGACCGGTTCAATTTTGGGATTCAGTGTGACTTTATTACTTGCGCTTTCAAGTCTTAGGAGTTTGAACTGGAGAGACATAATTCTCTTGATCCTCTTGGTTGTATTAGTGGAAGTATTCTTCAGAACTAGAAGGGGTGCGTAGTGGAAGATTTACTAATAAAATTAAAAAACGATCTTGATAAATCTAATAGCTTATTGGATCTAGAAAAAATAAGAGTTTCATATCTGGGCAAAAAAAGTTTTATAGCTCAGCAAATGAAGCTGTTATCGTCGCTAGAAAATGATAAAAAAGCAGAACTTGGAAAGACTTTGAATATCGCCAAGAAAAATATGCTGCTTTTAATAGAGGATAAAACTGCTCAGCTTGATGCCATTCAGAACTATGAGCCGATCGATATTTCTAGACCCGGCAAGGCTCTTTATGAATCAACTAAAGTTGGTCATATGCACCCTAATAATATTGTGTTGAAAGAGACTTATAGAGTGTTTACAGAGCTTGGATTTGCTATTGTTGATAGCCCAGAAATCGAAACTGATTGGTATAACTTTGAAGCGTTGAATATGCCCGAAATACACCCAGCCAGAGAGATGCAAGATACTTTTTATATAAAAGGGACTGATCAAAAGCTGTTACCAAGAACGCACACCTCGGGAATGCAGGTAAGGTTTATGGAAAATAACAAACCACCATTCAAGATTATTGTTCCAGGAAAGGTTTTCAGAAACGAAAATGAAGATGCTACACATGCCTGGGTTTTCAATCAGATCGAGGGATTAGTGGTTGGAGAAGGGGTGAGTGTTACAGACATGAAGGGGACACTGCTTCAGATTGTAAAGAAACAGCTCGGTCCTGAAACGGAGATAAGATTCAGAGCAAGCTACTTTCCATATACTGAGCCCTCTGTAGAGGTAGATGCCAAATTCAACGGAAAATGGTTAGAGCTTGGTGGTGCAGGGATGATTCACCCTAATGTGCTAGTAAATGGGGGAATTGACCCAGAAAAGTACTCGGGATTTGCATTCGGCTGGGGGGCCGAAAGGCTTGCTGTTATCAAGTATGGCATAAATGATCTACGCCAGCTGTGGCGTCCGAAATTTGAATATTTGGAGCAATTTTGAATGAAAATAAGCGTTGAATTATTGAATTCATATCTGGAAAATCAGCTAACAACCGAGAGGATGGCTGAGGTTATTGAGCGTACAGAAGTAGAAGTTGAAGAAATTCTGTATGCAAACAAGCTCGATGAAAAAATAGTGGTGGCCAAAGTCCTACAAGTAGAGAAGCACCCAAATGCTGACAAGCTAAGCAAAGCCAAAGTAGATAACGGAAGTGCGGTGGTTGATATTGTTTGCGGCGCTCCAAATATCAGAGAGGGCTTGATGGTTGCTTTGGCCCAAGTTGGATCGATACTTCCAGACGGTTTTGAAATTGGAGAAGCAAAAATCAGAGGCGAAATATCCCATGGAATGCTTTGTTCAGAAAAAGAGTTGGCCTGGGGCGATGACCATAACGGTATCATAGAGCTCGACCCTAGCCTACCCATAGGCCAATCATTGTGCGACATAGCAAAAATGAGTGATATCATAGACATAAAGACGCCCTCGAACCGCTGGGACTACCTTTCATATATTGGGTTGGGCAGGGAAATAGCAGCTTCTGATGATCAAAATATGCTTATTGAGCCCGAAACAGAAGAAATTACATATCAGAACAGGGAAGTTGCAAAAGTCAATAAATCGGGCGGAGAGTGCAAGGCATTTTATACTGTGAAAGCCCGTGTGAAAGCGAATTCTACAAGTCCTCGCTGGCTTGTGGATAACTTGCAGGCTTCAGGGGTTCGCACAATAAATCCCGTTGTAGATATTACCAACTTTGTTATGCTTGAATACGGCCAGCCCTCACATGCATATGATGCCCAAAAAATTAAAGGAAATATCGGCGTTCGCCTTGCAAAGGATAATGAGAAGCTCACTACCCTGGACGGTAAGACCCTCAAGCTCACGAAATCCGATTTAGTGATTGTGGATAACTCTGGGGCTATAGGGCTAGCTGGGGTTATGGGCGGAGCCAGTACTGAGACCGACAAAAACACTACCGAAGTGTTGGTTGAGATTGCAAATTTTGATAAAACAATAGTCAGAAGATCTGCGCTCCGGCACGGAATCCGAACAGAAGCTTCAGCTAGATTTGAAAAAGGACTGCCGACTACTCTCCCCTCTCTGGCCACAAAAAGAATTATTAAACTATTAAAAGAAATATGTGGAGCAAAAATATTAGAGGCTAACGAACAGCTTTACTCCCCCTACTCTGTTCTTGAGCTCGGTTTGCGCCTGAGAAAAGCTGAAAAATTTATAGGCTATAAGCTAGATGAAAAGCAGGTTATGTCCGCATTTTCTAAGCGTGGCTTTGAACCAAAACATTTTTCTTTGACTAAAGAATTAAAAAACTTGGAAAATTTGAATTCCATCGAAGAGGCTGTTGCAAAGACATTAGCTGTAGCCGGGTTAAGGCTCGATGAATCTACTAATGACATACAAGACCTTGGTATGGAGGTGCCTGGTTATGGGTTGAAGCCAGCAGATGTATTATTCAAAAAAACTGGCAATAAATTAGAGATTGCTGGTCTGTATTGCGGTAAAAAAGGTGTATTGGCTGCGACAGCTAACACGCAAAAACTAAATTATCTTCCCGTTACCAAAATCACGAAATCTAATGAATATGCAGGAGCTAAGCGGTATGTTGATAATTTCAATCACATTATCAGTGTAAAAGTCCCTTGGTGGAGAAACGACGTATCGATACAAGCGGATCTTTTTGAAGAGATAGCAAAAACCCAGAATTATAATCAAATGCCTGAGACGCTGGCCGATATTGAGCCTAATTCAACTCAAGATCACCAACTACTCCCAAAATTAATGGATCTCAGGGAAAAAATGGTTGCTTTGGGTCTTATGGAAGTTATGACGTACTCTTTCATCTCTAAAGAGGACATTGATTTTATCAAATCCGACATTGGCAAATATTTACAGATTGAAAACCCATTAAATAGCGAGCAAGATTATTTAAGAACAACTCTCCTGCCAAGTCACTTGAGATCAGCATCGACTAACCAATCTTCAGATTATAATGCGATGTTTGAGCTAAGCAGAATTTACGAAAAAGATTCAAAGGGCGCCATTGAAGACTGGTCTCTAGGTATTACAGTTTGGGGTAAGGATAGTATGCTGAGACTAAAAGGAATAGTTGATAGCATATTTGGCTGGTACAACCAAGATTTAGAAGTTGAACGTGATGATAAAAGCGACATATACTTGGCTGGAAGATCGGCAATGCTACTTGATAATTATGGAAACTTTGGACAAGTTATGCCCTCTATTCTAAAAAAATATGATATCAAAAGTGAACTTTCATTTGCTCAAATAAATGTCGCAAGACTTGTGGGTGTTGAAAAGAAAATTACTGCCCTCCCACTGCTACCGTATCAGGTGATTTACAAAGATATTACTGTCGAGCTCGATAACTACATTCTTTATTCTGACGTTGTTAAAAAGCTCGGCGATGGACTACACAGTGCTAAATTCATTGATGAGTACGCCAACGATGATTTGAAAGTTGAATCCAGAAAGAGGCTTACAATTAGAATCGGCTTGGACTTGGGACCAAATCCAAAAAATGATGAAATAAATAAAATTATAAAAAAATACGAAAACAGGCTTGAAGCCATAGAAAAATCGAAAGTTTTGTAGCTAATATCCTCAAATATATTTATAATAGTTATGTATGGGAAGAAAACCTCATTCTCATTTTTTAAGTTTACCTCCAAAGATATCCAAGAGCGGCCAGAAGCCATCGACTCAGCACAGAATCTGGTTTATCTCTATAGGTATATTTTTGGTGTTTATATTTTCGAATTTACTCGTAGGAGCTCTTACGCAAGGGGTGATTTTTCCTGGTGTATCGGTCGCTGGTAAGGATTTAAGCTTCAAGACTCAAAATCAGGCCAGAGAAATATTATCTAATATAAAAACCGACAAAAAATTCAAAGTTAAGGTTGGAAGTAAAAGTTTTGACGCCACAAGCAAAGATTTTGGTGTGAGTTATGATTTAGAGAAGACTCTTCAGCAAGCTTATAACATTGGGCATGCTAGTCCTCTGCCGATTTTGGGCTTTTTTGAGGCAAATAGAAGAGGCCAATTGGGCTACGCTTATAATGTAGATTCAAAAGAATTGAAAAAATTTACCTCTAAGGTTGTATCAGCCGTCGGTAAAGACCCGGCAAATGCAACGCTGAAAGTAAACAATGGTAATCTTGAGATTGTCCCCGACCAAGATGGATTCAGAGTAGATCAGAAGCTACTAACTTCAATAATCCAAAGTGCAATTGCAGACGATAAGGATACTAATGTTGTCTTAGAGCCACAGCCCGTCAAAGCGTCTTTTTTGGTGAGCGATATTGAGACAGCTCAAAAACGAGCTAATGAATTATTATCTAGATCGGTTGTGCTCAACTACGAAGGCAGGCAATTTGTTGCCGATAAAACAGCAATGGGCTACTGGCTAGAATTTAAACATGTGCAAAGAGAGGATGGAAAAGTTGAGCTCCAGGTAGGCCTATCAAGAGATCAAATAAAAGGATATCTACAATCAATTGCAAACGAAGTTAATATCGCCCCCAAAAATAAAAAAGTTAATATTCGCAATGGCGCAAGTACTATCGAACAAGAAGGAGAAAACGGTAAAGCCATACTTCAAGATCAAGCCGTAGATCAAATATTGGCTGATTTGCAAAGAGGTAGTGTCTCTGTAAACTTGGCATCTACGCCAATTGCCTTTAAAACAGAAACTAACCGCTCTGTTGGCCTTGATTATGGCAAATACATAGAAATAAACCTATCCTCGCAAAGACTTTGGGCTTATCAGGATAACAAGGTTGTATTTTCAACGCCGATCACCAGCGGTGCGACTGGAGCCGGGTTCCCTACCGTTACAGGATTGTTTAGCATATATGCTAAAGAGCGCAGCAGATACCTTAACGGAAGGCCTTACGGCTGGGACTATAATGTATATGTAGATTATTGGATGCCATTTTCTGGGGGTTACGGTCTGCATGATGCCGACTGGAGAAGTTCATTTGGTGGCCAGGATTATTATTATGGTGGTAGCCATGGCTGCGTTAATATGCCAAAAGGATCTGCAGCTTTCATTTATGGTTGGGCAAATGTTGGTACACCAGTTTGGGTACACTATTAGACTAGTTTAGAATAAGCATAACTGCTATAATTTTATATATGAAACCAGATAATAAAATCACTGGTTCTGTTGAGTCTGTAAATAATACAGCCCCTATTGATGTTGAAAAAAATAAGGCTGAAATAGCAAGCTCCATTCAGTCGGAAACTCAACCAATGAACTCTTCGTCGGCTAGGACTGTAACGCAGAACGACTTAGCTCAACAGCAAAAATTGCAGGCCCCTACTTCGGGTGCCATACAGCAGCACGATAGTGGCAAGGGTAATTTCGCATCTCAAATTGCCTCATTACCTGCCGAAGACTCAGAAATCATTGAAAAGGAGTGGGTCGATAAAGTAGATGAAGTAATTGAAAAGACTAAGCAAGACCCTTATTTTCAAGAGCAGGGTCAGCATGCTTTGTCGCGTCAATATTTAAAATCGAGATTTAATTTGGATGTCGAATAACAATGAATAGTTTTGTGCTTTTTGCGGTAGTTTTGCTTTTAGTTTTTGTTTCAATTATTGCTGCAGTAGGTGTTTTGATTTATTTAAAAATCACCCGCCATTCAAAGGATGTCGAACGTAGCTTAAAAATGGTTCCTCTTCTTCTTAAAATACCGCCACAAGAAACCGGTGATGAAAATCGAGACGAACGAGAGTTAATAAAAGAGAATATTTCCAAAGCCGAAGGTATATATCGACTTCTGTCTGGCATTGCATCAAAAAAGTCTATGGTGTATAGCCAGAGACACATTAGCTTTGAGACCATAGCGCAAGGAAAACAGATATTTTTTTATGCAGCTGTGCCAGTGAGCTTGCTCGCAGCTGTCAAGAAGGCCCTCACTTCAGCATATCCTGGAATTCAAATAGAGCAAAAAAATGATGTTAACTTTTTTTCTAAAGATTTCAAGATTGGAGGTGTTGCTGGAGGGGAATTTGAATTAAAAAAAACCAGCTACTACCCTATCAATTACTACCAACTCAGTGAACAGGATGCTTTTGCAGCACTTCTTTCGGGTATATCTGGGCTATCCGAAAACGATGGGGTGGGAATACAGATTTTAATTAGGCCTGCATCTTCCAAGTGGCTAAAAACAGCAAGGCAGGCCTCAAAGCAGCTACTAAACCCTAATAAAAAGTATGGTGCCGAAAAAGTCATTGGATCAGTTGGGGATATTGCAAAGGCACCCTTTAAAGGCCCTAATAGCGATAAGTCTGATGAAACAAAGCAGCCCGACACTATAGATCAAGAAAAAAGTAAACTCATTGAGGAAAAATCAAAATACCCAGTATTTGAAACTCTCATTAGGGTTGTTGCAAGTTCAGACACTAAAGCCAATGCCAGCTTGATTATTGATAGTATTAAATTGGGTTTTGCCCAGTTAGCACTAAACAATTCAAATGAATTTAAGTACCAGGCTAGCGAAGACACCGAAAAACTAGCTACAGATTTTATTTTTAGGTTTTTCCCTAAATCTAAGAAAAAGAGCGTTTTAAATTCTGTAGAGCTTGCGACGGTTTTTCATTTGCCAAGCGAAACTATTGGAATAGCTGCCACTGTAGAGAGGAAGGGTATGCAAGAAATACCTGCTCCTGCCGATATGAACCCAGAAGGAATTGTGCTGGGCACCAACATATACCAGGGTCACGAGCAAATAATTAGACTTGGCGATGAAGACAGGCGACGGCACTTTTATATAATTGGTCAGACTGGTACTGGTAAGTCGTTATTCCTCCGTAACTGCATAGTCCAAGATATGTATGCCGGTAAAGGATTGGCATTTATCGATCCCCACGGTGATGCAGCAGAGGAGTTGATGTCTATGGTTCCACCAGAACGTGCAAAAGATGTTGTTTATTTCAATCCTGGAGATGCCGACTTTCCTATGGGGTGGAACATTATGGAGTTCGATCCAAATCATCCTGAGCAAAAAGACTTTTTGGTTCAGGAAGCTATATCTATGCTCTATAAAATTTATGACCCCAATAAACAGGGCTTTATGGGCCCCAGGTTTGAAGCATGGTTTAGAAATGCAGCACTAACAGTTATGGCTGACCCTGATGGAGGTACTTTTATAGAAATACCTAAAGTATTTACCGATGATGAATTCTTGAAAATGAAATTTAAGCATCTGACTGACCCGGTAATACAAGATTTTTGGACCGGCGAAATGGCTCAGACTGATGCCCATTCAAAATCTGAAATGTTAGGATGGTTTGTATCTAAATTCGGTGCATTCTCAAATAACGAAATTATGCGCAATATTGTTGGGCAGAAAAAATCCGCCTTTAATCTAAGAGAAATGATGGATGAAGGTAAGATATTATTTATTAACCTATCTAAGGGCCTTTTGGGCGATATAAACTCTCAGCTTCTAGGTATTATGTTTATTATTAAATTCCAGGTGGCAGCAATGTCTCGTTCTGATATGGAGAAGAAAGATAGGCGAGACTTTAGTGTCTATATCGATGAGTTTCAAAACTACTCCACCGATTCAATTGCAACAATTCTTTCTGAGGCCAGAAAATACGGACTTAGTCTTATAATGGCAAACCAGTTTATATCTCAGCTTGATGAGCAAGTGAGAGATTCTGTATTCGGAAATGTTGGCTCCATGATTAGTTTTAGGGTTGGTCCAGACGACGCTGAATATTTGGTAAAGCAATTTTCTCCTGCTTTTGATGCCGGGGATTTGGTGAATGTACCTAATCATTATTGTGCCGCAAAAATAATGAATAAGGGATTTCCAAGCACGCCATTTTCAATGAAAGAAATCATGCCGCCCCTAGGTAAAGAAAAGCCTGAAATTATGCAAGCCATGATTGATTTGAGCAGATCCAACTATGCCAAGCCCAAAGCTCAGGTAGACGCCGAAATAGCTAAAAACTTAGGGATATAATTGAGCTATTTAGATAATAGTAATAGAATGGATAAAACGAGGGTAATATGAAATTTAAAGATCTAGTAGTCAATTTGGTATCAGGCGCTATGCCTACTCATAGGGCAAAATACTATATTAAAAGATTTGCGCAGGAAAACTCTGTAAGACGGCTCGCCACAGTTTTGATAATTGGGCTGTTTATTTTTCAGTCTGTGGTAGTTATATTCCCTCCCCGCGCAACCAAGGCGGCCAGCGGTAATGACTTAATTTATGGGGGTATTGGTGAGGGGTCCGAAGCCTCCATGAAGCAAAATATGGTCAATTATCTGAATAAAGACTCCTATGGTTCAGCCTTTTTCCAATTAATGGGAATCAATCAGCAGTACGTTCAGAATAATATGAAAAGAGGCTCAATTTCGACCAATGGTTGGAAGTATTCAATGGGGCATAATGCCTTTGGCGGCCCAGGCTGCAGTGTAAGATTTGATCAAATACCAGAATTTCGAGGAGTTTCTCCTTTTCCTGGAAGTGAATCGGTCTATGTGGGGTCCCCTAGTTGCAGGTGGAATCAAACTAGCTTTGTTGGACTAATTGGCGATAAGCCTGTCTATGTGGGCGGCACCTGGTGGAATATTGGGATCATTGGAGATTGTGGCAATATTGTACTAATACCAGTTGCACCACCAGAATTACCAAATTGCGAATCGGTTAATCTTTCTTCAAACAGCGTCTTGGTTGGACAGCCGGTGGTCTTAACGGGTGTGGCTAGTGCCAAATCAACCACCAAAATTAAATCAGTGAATATGAATTATAATTTATATAAATCTAACGCTAGTGAGCCAACCAAAAATCCACCCATCGATAGTCGGGTTTCAAGTGGCATTTCGTTTAACGGCAGCAAATATATAGATAATTCCGGCAAATCATTCACCTTCTCTTCGCCGGGTTCTTATACGGTCAGACTTGCGGTCACGTCTCCTGAAGAACCAGCATTCAAGTTTGGACTGCCCGGCTCATTGGTGAATTCGTGCGCCAAAACTATTAATGTGGTTGAAGCTAATAAGCAAATTGTTTGTAGTCAGTTAGGTATAGATAATCAGCAATCTACTGGCTTCACGTCTCCATTCACCCCAAAGCTGAGCGGACTTGCTAAAACAACTGGAAGTCAAGGCACGGCCTATCCAAGCAAATTCGAGTACATTTTGCTTAGCGAGGTTCCTGCGTCCACTGCAGGCACCAAAGTTAACTACAATGGTAAAACATATAAAGAAGATAATCCTTCGGGCGGCAAGACTAGAATAATCAAGCCGGTTACATACTCTAACAATAACGCCCCTCAATTTTTAGACCCAACCAGTGGCGGCAGCTTTGAAGCCGAAGATTTCACTCAGCAGCTGCAGAATGGATCCAAGGCACAAAATTATTTAATCATCCTTAGGGTTTATAATCAGTCGGGCCAGCTGTCGCCAGACAATGTTGAGGGCTGTTACAAGAGCTTTACCGTATCGCCCGAGCCAATCCCAGAAAAAATTGTTTGCAAATCTTTGCGAGTTGATTTGAACCCAGAAGCTGCCAACATACCTAATAATCCTACCTTCGTCGGGACTTCAGAAAAACAAGGCCAGGGCCCTCTAACGCCTTCAAAATATGAATACAACATATATAAGAAAAATAATGGTAAATATGAAAAACTTTCAAATATGCCAATTACAGAAAACAGCACTGCCTATGAGAACACAAAACAAAAAGCCTATAATTTTACACAAGATGGCGAATACAAAGTAACACTCTCTATAATATCCAGCAATGGAAGTTCTACGGAAGAAGGTAAAGATTCGCAGAATAGATCGGATTGTGAAAAAACATTTGTCTTGAGCCCAAATCCCCCTAAGTGCGTCAGCCTAACAAGCGTTCCCTCAAGCATACAGTCACCGCCTAAAGATGTAGAGCTTACTGGTATTACCGAGGTGGATGGCGGCGAAATGATAAGTGCAACTTTTGATTTTGGAGATGGCTCTAAGCCTCAAAAGCTAAATACTAAGCAGCTAATTAACAAAGTAAAGCATGAGTATACTGCCCCTGGCAGATACGAGGCTAAGCTGACATTTGAGTCTACCACGGGATCCGTTCAGTCCGCCCCTGAACAATGTAAAACAATAATAACTGTCACGGATCAAAAATTTATAAAATTGGTGGCAAATCTTACCCAGCAAACCAGCGATGGCAAACCAACCGATGCTAATGGCAAGACTGCTAAAGCCGGGGACGTATTAAGATATCAGATTGGCATCTGTAATGCTTCGCCTGAAACTATCAAAAGTTTCGTATTTGAAGACAACATAACAGATCTGCTTTATTACACGGATGTTATTGATTCTGGTGGTGGAGAGATAATAACCACCACTGGAGCAAATGTCCTCACCTGGAAGCCACAAGATATTCCACCTCTCCCGCAATCTAAAGCCTGTGTAGATGAAAATAATAGGCCAATTTACGAAAATTATTCTCAATTTAAGGAATTCAAAGTTAAAGTAAAAAGTCCTATTCCAAACACTCCCCTCAAACCTGCCGACCCTAATGGTTTTGACTGTGAAGTAACCGATGAATTCAGGGGGAACACCGTTTCAACGCCTGTAGCTTGTTCCACCATAAAATTAATAGAATCAAGAAATCCATTACCAAGAACAGGCTCTGGATGGGCTCTTGGAGTTATTGGATTTTTTGCAGCTGCTTCTACTTTCTTGTTCTTTAGAAATCGAATGCTGAAAAAGGAATTAGAGCTAGTCGAAAAAATAACTGAGGAGGAATATGGCAAGTCCTGAAACGAGCGGAAAATCACCGGAAACCAAAGGTATTGGTGGTAAGGAGTTAAAGAAACATTCTCCTGAGCGAAAGAAACTCTCTTCGGCAGAGCAGGAAGCTTTGGAGAGAGATTTGGCCGAAAGAGGCGAGCGTGCTGAGAAAGTTATAGAAAAACATCGTCAGGAAAAAGAGCCAATTATTAAGTCTCATGAAACCGGGCAGGAAAAGTCAAAAATAGCAGGAGAAAACTCGTCTAATTCACATTTTCACCGGCCTAATCCTAAGACGGATAAAGAAAGAAATTCAGTATACAAAACTGAACTTAAAAAGATTCAAAAGAATATGCCAACGGTCCAAAAAGTTTTTTCAAAAGTTATTCACAATTCTTCAGTCGAAAAAATTAGCGAAACTAGCCAAAATACAATTTTCAGGCCTTCAGCCCTAATAGCGGGCTCAATTGCAGGATTAACTTTAGGGATTTTGGTGTATGTTATTGCAATCATCAACAACTACAGCTTGGGCAATTTAGAAATTTTCGCCTTTGCTATTTTAGGGGCTATGATAGGTTTGGTGATTGAATATATTGCTAAATCGTTAAGGCATAGAAAATAATATCAAAAACATATTTATTGATTGATTCTTATCTTATTATTACCTATAATGAATATATCAATAAGCTAAATAGAGCTTATTATTTATTTATGCTAATGAGGGGAATGAACAGAATATATGGCGGATAATAAAACACAGTATAATGCCGAGCAGATTCAAGTTCTTGAAGGGCTTGAACCCGTTCGTAAGCGACCAGGAATGTACATTGGTGGCACCGGTAGCGAAGGTCTCCACCACTTAATTTGGGAAATTGTTAATAACTCCATCGACGAGGCTTTAGCTGGCGAGGCTGACACCGTAGAGGTTACCCTTCACGATAATGGCTGGGTTACTGTCACCGATAATGGCCGCGGTATTCCAGTTGATAAGGTAAAGGCAACAGGCAAGTCTGCACTCGAAACCGTACTTACTGTGCTTCATGCTGGCGGTAAATTCGGCGGTGGGGGTTATAAAGTTTCTGGTGGTTTACATGGTGTTGGTGTGAGTGTTGTTAATGCTCTATCAACCGATCTTAAGGCTACTGTTTGGAAGGATGGCTACGAATATACTCAAGACTATAAGAGCGGAGTGCCACTGACTGACATTAAAAAAGGTTCAAAGACAGATAAGCGCGGAACATCAATAAGCTTCATGCCGGATGCTGAAATATTTGAAACTATCAAGTTTAATTACAAAACCGTATTAGACTATCTAAGACACCAGGCCTATTTGACCAAAGGTGTGCACGTAAATATTAAAGATGAATCGTCAAATAAAAGCTACGGATTTTATTTTGAGGGCGGTATCAGAAGTTATGTAGAACACCTTAACAAGGGCAAGGACGCACTTAATGAGCCGACCTTTTATGTTGATAAAAAAGTTGAAGAAGTCACAGTTGAAATCGCCATTCAGTACTGCGATAGTTTTAATGAACAGGTAAAGGCTTTCGCTAACAATATCTTCAATCCAGAAGGCGGAACTCATATCGTAGGATTCAGAACTGCACTTACTAGGGTAATAAATGACTATGCCCGTAAGAACGGACTTATAAAGGAGAAAGAAGAAAACCTAACAGGAGACGATGTTCGAGAAGGGTTGACTGCAATTGTGTCAGTAAAGCTTCCAGAGCCACAATTCGAAGGACAAACCAAAGCAAAGCTAGGTAACCCAGAAATCCGTAACATCGTCGAGAAGGTGCTAAATGAATACCTCAGCTATTATTTAGAGGAAAATCCAAATGAAGCTAAAAAGATTATCGGCAAAGGGGTATTGAGCGCGCGTGCCCGAATGGCAGCCCGAGCTGCCCGCGATAGTGTGATCCGCAAGGGTGCCTTAGAGGGCATGACTTTGCCAGGCAAGTTGGCTGATTGCAGTAGTAAAGATATGAACAAAAGTGAAGTTTATATAGTTGAGGGTGATTCGGCTGGCGGATCTGCCAAGCAGGGTCGTGATCGTGATTTTCAGGCAATTCTGCCATTACGCGGTAAAATATTGAATGTTGAAAGAGCTAGGCTCGATAAGATGCTAGCAAACAATGAAGTCAAAAGCTTAATCATCGCATTAGGTACGGGTATTGGTGATACTTTTGACATCTCAAGACTTCGTTATAACAGAATAATTATCATGACTGATGCAGATGTTGACGGAGCTCACATTAGAACCTTACTTTTGACCCTATTCTACCGTCATTTCCCTGAGCTAGTCGAAGGCGGGCACATATATATAGCTCAGCCTCCCCTATTTAAGGTATCAAAGGGTAAGACCGCCAAATATGCGTTCTCAGATGGAGAGCGTGACTCAATAATTGCGGATATCATGAAGTCTATACAGCAAAAGATCGATGAAAAACCTAAAGTAGGAAAAGATATCGATAAATCAAATGTCGAAACCGCAAAGGACCTGGCAGAGCTTGCAGAGCAAGTGACTGGCGCAGAAAGCGAAGATGAAGCCTCGGAAGTAGCCGAAAACCCACTAAAGAAAGCCGGCATTAACATACAGCGTTACAAAGGTCTGGGTGAAATGAATCCAGAACAGCTCTGGGAAACTACTATGGACCCAGAAAATCGCGTGCTTTTACAGGTGACAATTCAGGACGCCGAAAAAGCCGACGCAATATTTAATAAACTTATGGGTGAGGAAGTTAGTTTGCGTAAAAACTTCATTCAGACTCATGCAAAAGATGTAACTAACTTGGATATATAAAATGGAAGAAGAATTGAAAACACCAGAAGAATCACAACAGCCAAAAGAACAAATGGGCTCAAAAGAATTCAAAGCCGAAAAGACTGAATTTGGATTGGTAGCACCTCAGACTATTGAGTCGGAAATGGAAAAAAGCTACTTGGATTATGCTATGAGCGTAATCGTATCACGAGCTTTGCCTGATGTTCGCGACGGATTAAAGCCAGTGCATAGGCGTATTTTGTATGCCATGCATACATTGGGGCTCCGCAGTACTGCCAAATATCGTAAGTCAGCTACCGTAGTCGGTGAAGTTTTAGGTAAATATCACCCTCACGGCGACTCGTCGGTATATGAGGCCATGGTGCGTATGGCTCAAAACTTCAGTATGCGATATATGCTTGTAGATGGTCAGGGTAACTTCGGCTCGATGGACGGAGACGGTGCAGCTGCTATGCGTTACACCGAAGCAAAGATGACAAAGTTTGCTGAAGAAATGCTGATAGATATCGACAAAGATACGGTTGATTTCATGCCTAACTATGACGGTTCACAAAAAGAACCTAAGGTCTTGCCCGCTAAGGTACCCAATCTATTATTGAATGGTGTGCAGGGTATTGCTGTTGGTATGGCAACCAATATCCCAACCCATAACTTAACCGAAATAGTTGATGGTGTAATCTATATTATTGATAATCCAGAAGCTAGTGTTGCCGATCTTACCAAAATTGTTAAAGGCCCAGACTTCCCTACTGGCGGAATCATTTTTGACGACGGGGGAATTGCCCAAGCCTACGGAACGGGTCGTGGAAGCATAACCATGCGCGCGGTTGCTCAAATCGAAGAGGACAAAAAGGGTAAAGAGCGGATTGTTATTTCAGAAGTTCCATACCAAACTAACAAAGCCAGCTTGGTAGAAAAGATTGCCGAGCTTGTAAAAGATAAGAAAATTGTTGGTATTTCAGATCTTCGCGATGAATCAGCCAAAGAAGAAGTTAGAATTGTAATTGAGCTCAAGAAGGATGCTTACGCCAATAAGATTTTAAATCAGCTCTACAAGCTTACTCCAATGCAAACTGCTTTCCATGTCAATATGCTAGCCTTAGTAGACGGCATACAGCCAAGAATATTGAATTTAGAGATGGTTTTAAGGCATTATCTAGACCACAGAAAAGTTGTAGTTCGCCGAAGAACAGAGTTTGAACTCCGTAAGGCAAAAGACCGAGCACACATCTTAGAAGGTTTGCGGATCGCACTCGATCAAATTGACGCTGTAATTAGCACCATCCGCGAATCCGATACTCAGGATGAAGCCCGCAAGAATTTGATGGAAAGGTTCAAACTTACAGAGATTCAGTCCAATGCTATTCTTTCAATGCAGCTTCGTACCCTTGCCGGACTAGAACGCAAAAAGATTGAAGATGAATACGAAGAGCTTCAGAAGCTAATAAAAGAACTCGAAAAAATTCTAAGCAGCGAAGCCAATATCTTGAAAGTTATCAGAGAAGAGCTTGAGCAAATTAAAGAAAAGTATGGCGATAAGAGACGTACACAAATTGTCAAAAAGGCCATCGGCAACTTTAATGACGAGGATCTTATCCCTGATGAAGAGGTTGTTATAACTCTTACAAAAGGTAATTACATCAAGCGCATTGTTGCTAACGAATATCGAGCTCAAGGGCGTGGCGGAAAAGGCAAAATCGGCATGGCCACAAAAGAAGAGGATGTGGTAGAGCATGTTGTTCAGGCAAGTACCCACGATACAGTGCTATTTTTCACAACTCTAGGTAGAGTTTTTAAGCTGAAAGTATATGAAATCCCCGCTGCAAGTCGAACTGCCAAAGGCCAATCAATCGCAAACGTTTTGAGCTTGAGCCCAGAAGAGAAGGTGACTTCTCTGGTATCAATGAAGAAAGATGACCCAGCCAAATATCTGTTTATGACTACCAAGAACGGAACAATCAAGAAGACCTCTCTTTCGGATTTTGCAAACATCAGACAAAGCGGCATTGTAGCTATAAAATTAGACGCAGGCGATAAATTGAGCTGGGTCAAAAAGACAACTGGCGAAGACAACATTATTATTTCTACCGCTATGGCCCAAGCCATTAGGTTTAAAGAATCAGATGCAAGGCCAATGGGCCGAGCTACACGCGGAGTGAGGGGTATTAGATTACGCAAAGACGACACTGTAGTAGGAATGGATGTAATCAGTGGCGAGGATCAGTTGCTTCTAGTAATAATGGAGAATGGCTACGGAAAAATAACAAAGAGCAATCAATTTTCTAGCCATAACCGCGGTGGTGTTGGAATTAAGGCTGGCGTTGTAACTGCAAAGACTGGTAAGGCCGTAGATGTTCGTATTATTGGATCACGCGAAGATGATGTATTGATAGTTTCAAAACAGGGCCAGGTAATACGACTTAAGCTTAGTGAACTTCCGGTTATTGGCCGGTCTACACAAGGGGTTAGAATCATGCGCATGGCTACTGGGGACAATATCGCCTCTATCGCTTTAATGCCTAAGCCTGCCGAGCTAGATGATGCCGAAGTTGAAAATTCCGAAGAAAAGAAGACAGAGGAAAAAAAGGACAAAAAACCTAAAGCATAGCCTTTTTGCCAAGCTAATCTGAATTGTAGTATTATATAGAAAAGAAAGGCTATAAATGCTCCAATCATTGCCAAAATATTTTAGGCACAAGCTTAGTGGCAACTTCATGAACCCTAGTTCGGTGATTGACGGTATAGATATAAAACCGGGCGATAAAGTTTTGGAAATAGGAAACCCAATAGGCTTCTTTGCTCCTGCCCTGCTAAACAAGGTTGAGTATGAGGGCAGGGTATATGTTGCTGGGCCAAACAGAGAATCGTTTGGAAAATTTTCACATCTTTCAGAAAAGAAAAATTTAAGATTTGTACTTTTGGCCGATCTTCTTACCGGTGATGGTATTAAGCCTGGCGATATAGACATAATTTTCTTAACAAATTTATTATCAAGCACTATGAAGCCAGATTCTTTTTGCTTATCGATAGGGCAATATTTAAAGCCTGATAGCGAAGTGGTTTTAATTGATTGGGACATCAAAGATAAGCAGGTGGGGCCAGCAATTGAGCAGCGCGTAACAAAAGAGGAGGCACTGAAATTAATGCATAGCTGCGGTATGAAATTCAAAAGAGTTCTAGATCTGCCAGGATACCATTATGGTATTGTTTTTAGCTTTAATGCTTAAAGCTAGACTCTAAATTAATATAAGGTTATGATTTAAGTATAAGAGGGGAAAATTTTGATAACACCATATTTATATGTACCAATTATTGCCTGGTTAATTGCCCAAATAATCAAAACTGCCATTGAAGTAATAAAGGGTGATGCCGATATAAAATATCTATACGCTTCTGGCGGTATGCCTTCGGCTCATTCAGCTGTAGTTGTTTCTTTGGCTGGTTACACATTTTATCACCAAGGTGCCAACAGCCCACTTTTTGGAGTAACGGCAATAATTGCAGGGATTGTAATGTATGACAGTTTTGGGGTTCGCAGAAGCTCGGGTGAGCAGGCCAAGACCCTTAATAAATTAATCGGTGAAATGGCCAGAAATGGCAATTTAAGAAAGCCCGATGATTTTGCAAAACTCCGCGAAGTACTGGGTCATCAGCCCCTTGAGGTTATCGTGGGGGCGATGCTTGGGGCATTGGTCGCTACATTGTTTAGCCTGGACGAACTCACCCCAATAATAAATTGGCTAACCACCCTCCCCTCCAGGGTTGAAATATATGCAGTAATTGCTGTTGGGGCTCTGATTGGTTTGGGCACAATTGCTTACTTCGTGGCAGCCCGCAAAAAACTCAAACTAAATAAAAAGCAATATGAGCTAGTCAAATATATTCTAGGAGTAAATATTATTATGGGAATATTATTGTCATTCTCGGGTCTAATATCCTTTGAGGGTATTTTGCCGTATGGTCAGCGCTGGCTGCCAGTATTTATTTTTACTGCCTGGATTATCTTTATGCTTATAGCTATTTGGCGCTGGACTGGGCTTAAAAAAATCGAAAATTTTGAAGATATAGTTATTAGTGAGCGCAAGCAAAATTGGCT
>JBIIIT010000007.1:0-15763 GCA_044234435.1 Candidatus Saccharimonadia bacterium
TAATAAATAAGCCTGCAGGTATTGCTATGCACGCCAAAAACATAAATGATAAGTCTGAAACTATTCATTCTATTTTTAGATCAAAGTTGGCGCAGAATGACGCTATTAGGGGAGGGATTGTGCACAGGCTGGACAAGGACACCTCAGGGGCAGTTGTCTTAGCCAAAACCACAAAAGAACTTGATTTTTTGCAGAGCCAGTTCTCCGACAGACTAGTGGATAAAACATACCTAGCATTGGTCTGGGGGCATTTAAAGCATCCAAGAGCTAGAATAGAGCTGCCAATAAAAAGATCTGCTAAATCGCCCAATAAAATGTCAATTCATTCTCAAGGAAAAATGGGTATTAGCGAATATACTGTCATTAAAGAATACAAGCTTTTTAGTCTTTTAGAAATTAATATTCACACCGGCAGAACCCACCAAATCAGAGTCCAATTGGCACATATGGGACACCCTGTGGTTGGAGACAGGCTATATAGTGAAAAGTCTGTCCCGGATGGTCTAAAAAGGCAATTTTTGCACTCAAAGACTCTAGCTTTGAAAATTAATCCAGATGAAGACAGAAAGATATTTGAAGCCCCGTTGGCCGAAGATCTTAGTGATTTTTTGAGGGCATTAGATGGATAAGCTGGTTATCAACAGTAAAACCGAGATATTATTAAATAACGCACTTAAGCGACCTAGCCACGCATATTTATTTGTGGGTAAAAGGGGCCTTGGAAAGACTGCAGCTGCAATTGAGTTTGGTAAAGAGCTAATTGGCGATAACGCTAGCTCGGGTGATTTAGGCAGGTGGCTTAAACTAGTAGAGCCAGTTCAGGGTAAAAAAATATCAATCACTCAAATCAAAGAAGCGAGGCAGTTTTGTAATCTGGCAACTAATAGTGATTTGAAAAATAAAATTATCCTTATTGATGAGGCCGAAGAGATGAGCACGGAAGCATATAATTGCATGCTTACTATCCTGGAAGAGCCTCCGCCTAAAACAATATTTATTATGGTCGCTCACTCTAAGATGGGAATACCAAAGACCATATTGTCTAGAGTTCAGCAAATTAATTTTTATAGCCCTGATAAAAATCAGCTTAAATCTATTATTGAAAAAGCCGATCTACCCAATGAGATTATTGAATTATTGGGCTATCTTCCGGCCAAAATCGTAAAATATGATCAAAATAAAGAAGATATTACTGATGTGTACAATAAGGCAAAAAGCTTTTTGAATGGTGGATTAATTGAGCGATTAATGGTAATATCAACGCTCAGTGACAAATCAATAATCTCTGAGTTTATAAATTTGCTAATGATATTGTTAAAAGAAAACCAAGTCTCCGCCGACTGGTTAAGCAATTCTCAGAACTTGATTTTATCTCAGTCGCATCTGTACAATAATGGAAACACAAAGTTGGTATTAGAAAATTTAGCGTTGGAGTTTGAATGATATTTGAAGTTTTAATTTTTGTTATATTATTTGTTCTAACATTTTTACTATTGAGCAAATATAAAATAGGTATCATGGAAGCAATTGTGGATAGCTTGGCAATTTTGCCGGTAAGCCACGATGCGAGGCTGGACAGTCTTCTAGAGATGGCTGGACGCTACTATGCTGAAAAAAATTATTTAGCTGCCGAGAAGGCCTATCTGAAAGTTTTAAAGGTGGATCATAAAAATAGTTTGGCCTATTCAAGGCTTGGATTTATTTATTCTCATTTTGGCCAGGTTGATGACGCTATAGAATGTTTTCAGATTGTGGCAGATAATTATCCAAATGCTGCAAGCTACTACAATTTATCAATGATGCTATTTAAGAGCCGAAAATTTAAAAGATCGGCTAGAGCTTTAGAGAAATCAGTTGAAATGGAAGAGACCCCAGCAAGACAGGTTGCGCTCGCTAGAATTTATAGAGTAATGGGTTTGTATGATAAACAAATAAAAACACTTAAAAGGGCGTTAGAGCTAGAGCCCGATAGTGTTTCTATAATGCAACTTTTGGCTGAATCTTATATTCATGAAGGCATGAAAGAAGATGCCGAAAAGACATTTAAAGAAATACTCAAAATAGATCCAAAAAACCTAAGGGCAAAGCAGGCTCTTACCACCCAGACAACCTTGAAGAATATGAAATAAACTGGTATGCTATACATTGCTTTCATATCTGTAAATTGTTAAATTAGCCACCCTAGCTCAGGGGTAGAGCACTTCCATGGTAAGGAAGGGGTCGCGGGTTCAAATCCCGCGGGTGGCTCCATAAAATATGCCGGGTTACCCAAGCGGTCAACGGGGGCTGACTGTAAATCAGCTGACATACGTCTTCGGGAGTTCGAATCTCTCACCCGGCACCATGCCGACGTAGCTCAATTGGCAGAGCAGCTGTTTTGTAAACAGCAGGTTGCGGGTTCGAGTCCCACCGTCGGCTCCAGAAATTATGAAAAATTCCAAAAACAAACATCTTAAATTATCAAAAGATAAGAAATTACTCGGCGTGGCGGGTGGCATAGCTGAGTATTTTAATTTAGACAAATCTTTAGTCAGAATCATAGCCTTAATTTTAATAGTTATGGCAGGAATAATACCTGGTTTTATAATATATTTTATTATTGGTTCAGTTATTATGCCTGAAAAATAAAGCTAGGCTTTTTTAGAGTTCCAATATATTTTTAATAATGAGGCAAGTATTAGACTGCCAAGACCAAATAATGCAATCAATGACATTGCTGCGCGAATGTCGGCAGGCTGCTCGCCCCAAATGGGGCGCAGAATTATTGGTAGTATCGGAGCTGAAAAAAGAATCACTGGCTGAAGTTGGAACTCTTTGGAAGGTTGCTTTTTCAAGTTGGGCGATTTGGTGATATATGCAAAAATAAGCGAAATAATGATAAACGCTATTGCAATTTCTATCCACCATCCAGTGAAGTTCTCATACGGAACTCCAAAAAATATTCCTCCTTTAGTCCAAATATATACTTGATTGACTGTAGAATTTACTGGATCTGCAGCCAGGTCTGTAAGAGTTGCAATTAGACCGCCCAAAGCACTAATACCTAATATTTTATAGCCCTTGATCACTCCAAAATCATTTAAAATTATCCTCATTATCCAGTATGTACCATAAGTAATTGAGAAGTAAGTTAGCATCAGCAGAGGAGGCACGCCACCTATTAGGGGGCCATTACCGACTGTATTATAATAATATTCTCCAAAAAGTTTTCCTGTATTGACTCCAAGATATTCAGAAATGAAGGTGACAATACAAACGACTAAGAAAAATATTAAAATATTCTTTTTGCCTAAAAATCGAGAGCCATGCATAAATATAAATATTGATGGCAACAAATAGACTAAAATTGCTAAGGCTCCAGCATTTATAGATACAAAGCTTGTTACGAGGATTGCAATTAGTAATATCCATCTGATTATGGAATATTTGTCGGTAGGAGGGCTTTTTTTGATCATACGATTATACTATATAAGTAATTATAGCATAAGAGTATTGCTAATTAGGTACTATTTTTTTAATCCATTTATTTTGAGAAGTCTTTAGTATGAGCAATATATACAATCCCGATATTACAGTGTTATAAATAAATGCAGTATCTCTAATCCAGAGCCTGAAAATATAAGTAAATATTGCTCCAACTACATAAATCCTTAGTGAGTTTCTGCCCATTTCGCCCAATAGCCAGTCTAATTTATCTTTGATGAAACCTTCAAGATATTTAAATACAAAAAATAAGCCATTAGCATAAATTAAAAATACAGGCAACCTAAGAATGCCAGATCTATTATTATGAAGGTATATCTGCGTAAATTCAGTAGACCTCCAATTATATAAAGTGAATGTCTTAACTATGTTTATGAAGCTTGAGTCTTTCGGTGGCTTGTAGAAATTTGTAAACCAATTGGCCGAAATCAGAAGCGCCAGAAGACCTATTGAGAACGCAGGTATTAAAATGACAAACTTTTTTGGCATTGAAAAGTAGAGCTTTTTTATGCTTTCGTAATGAAACCCAAAGGCGAGGCCCAGCACAAAATAAGTACCCCAGTATAGGTATGATGTGTCAAAAGAGAAAGCAGCTAACCTAGGTATGAACCAGAAAGTTATAGCCAATCCAACAACTAAATACCACATCCTTATTTTCAGAAGCCAAAGCATTGGTATGGAAAATAGTAGAAAGATTACATAAAATTTTAGAAAGTCTGTCCAGCCATAGATATTATATAGCGTCATAAAAGACCAAAGAGTATCGTTAATGTTTTTTATCTTTATTACAGATGCAGTTGCTGGGGCATAGTTTATGCCTATTAAGTTCATAATACCCATTAAGACTAATGCAGCCAGGGTAGAGCCTAGAAAGACCAAATAAATCTTGAAAGTCCTTGATGATATTTTTTTTGCTATTAGCTTAAAATTATTAGTCTTTTTGTATTCACTCCCCCTAATAAGACCAACCATTATTCCTGAAACAAAAAAGAAACCCTCTGCGGCTGATATCCACATATCACCCCGGCCTGTAAAATATTGCCAAAAGGAAGGATAAAGCCTTAAGTGATTTAATAAAATCACCAGCATCAAGTAGCCACGAATATAATCAAAAACTATAATTCGTTTGCTAGACAATTTAAATAACCCCCCTTAATTTATTAATTTATATAATAATTTAATTCAGTGACAATTTTTCCGACTGGATAGATTCTATATTTTGAGATATTGAATTCTTATTATTTATAACTTCCTCTATCATATCAGCTTCTATTTGATTTTTAAATTCTTGGTAGTTAGGTATTTTTGATTCTATTAATTTTTCTACTTCCAAATCCTGTTCTTTATCTATCAGGTCTGATATTTTATCTAAGTCCTCATCGCTCAATTCATCGGACAGCTTAAGCATTATCCTGGTACTTACTGCGTTTGCTAGATTTTGCAAAATTTCGTTTTGTTTTTCTGGTGACGAATTTTCTATCCCGAGCCTTTTAAGTAGTTCTTGTTTATTCATATTACCTCTCTTCTATGGACTTACAAGTTAGGTATAGGAGCACCTAAGCCCATTTGTTTAATTATGTCGTTTGCAGTACTACCACTTCTAATCTGATCGGCTAATGAATCCATTGCTGAAGCCGAGAATCCATTTCCATAGCCAGGAGTAGTAGAAAGCCTACCGAGTAGAGCATTAAGATTTCTTAATTGACCTAAGTCAAGCGAGGATGATACGCGGTTGTATGCTGTATCTAAGGCAACCTCCTGTGCATTAATCAGACCCGGGTTTGGTAGGTTCTGTTCAGTAACCATTGTGCCGAATTGCCCAGGGGCCTCAGGCCTTGCACTGGCTATACCGGCATACCTGTCTGCGTTAGGGTTGTAATCAACTGGAGTAGGAGGTACGTCTGGAGTAGCATTTACTATCTGGTTAACTCCTCTTACTATTGGTATTGCAGCAAGTGCTGCTCCCGCCACTACGCCGGCCTTTTTACTTTTTCTGCGCGTATTGCTTTGGGCGCCCGCAGCATCAACATAGTCTTCTATGCTATCGACATTTGTTTTTTCGCGGTTCTTGGTGGCTATCCTTTCACCGATCCCTCTGGCGATGTTATAACCACCAGCTCCAGCAAGTGCAGCTTTTCCGCCCATGGCCAATGCTACGAGTGGTACTGCTCCTGTGACTACCCCTACTACACCCATGGCTGCTAGCCCAGCTCCTATTGCTATTCGAACAACAGGCTTTCGCTTTAGCCACTCGTTAAATTTGGCGAGTTTAGGACGTTTGGCCTCTTTGATTGCAAGCATTTCTGCGTTAACTCTTTGTTCAACTTCAATTAAAGCTTCTGATAGCAATTCATTTCTTTCCTGCTCAATTCTTTGGAGTTCTGCATTTTTCTGCTCATCAATCCTTCCCAATGCTTCTATTTTGGAATCAATTTGGGCTTTTGTTTGAGCATCTAGTGCTTCATAAGCGAGTAGGTCGGTTTGAATTTTTAACACTTCAGCAGGGTCGGTCGCAGAAGAGAGATCGGATCTTAAGGACTCTGCTTTTGAGCTCGCCAGTTCTTTTTGCTTTTCTAGGGCTTCTACATCTTGCCGTAGAGTTTCCTTTTGAGCATCGAATGTTTCCGATACTGCATCAGCTCTAGCGGCGAAATCTTTTGATACTGCCTCAGACCATTTTTTGAAGTTCTCTTGCAATATTTGCCCTTCTCTTTCCATCAGCATTTTCTCGGCGTTGCCTCCACCAAAAAGTTTCTCTCTTTCTACTCTGGCTGCCGCAAATCGGTCAATGCTCTCGCCTAAAGCAGCTGTAGCATCTGCTAATTCTTGTTCTGTATTTTCAATTTCTCTGCCGCCTTCTGGTCCTGGAGGTCCTGGTGGTGGTCCTGGAGGTCCTGGTGGTGGTCCTGGAGGTGGTGGAGGAGGAGGAGGATTGTTATTGCCATCATCTTCCTCAGACTTAGTTCTATAAAATTCATCTAAGGCACGACCGTACGCCTCTTCGTCGCTAGCGCCTTCTGACTTAAGCTCATCAACTCTTTTACTAAAGACTTCTCCAATTTTTTTATAACCCTCTTCAATTTTATCTTTTTGGCTTTTTTCTTTACCTTCAACGAAGAATGGCACACCTTCTACATCCTTGTCGTCTGGAAATGGAGATTTGTTGTCTTCAGATTTTTCACCCTTGGGCTTTAATGGAGAATAGTCAGTAAATGGAGTGGGCTCCTCGTCTTTTTTATCAGCAACAAAAAATGGAGTTCCTTCTACTTGATCTTCTGGTGGGAATTTATCTCTGCTAGATTTTGCCTCCGAAGATTTTAGGGTGTATGGCTCATTTCCCATAGCCCCCGCTACAGCAGTTTCAGATATACCTGCTTGTGTGGCTTTTTTGATAGCTGAATCAAGATGTTTTGGCTCAACAGGAATTAACTCGCTAGACGCTGATTCGTTTGGCTTGCCCTGGGGTCTTTCTTTGCTTTTTGGGGTTCTATCATCTTCTGGTAAAAAAAGACTTTTTTCATCTTCTCTAGTATAAGTTTCGCCTTGAAATTTCGTTGTATTTTTTTCTTTATCTACTGGCCTGAAACCAGAAAGGTCTGGTACCGAAGGCGTGAATGGTCTAGTACCCGGTGGGTTATTGGTTTTTTCTGACATTTAATTATGTGTTCCTCTTTAAATTATTATGGTTAATTAAATATTACAATATTCAAGTTATGCTTGTAAATAACATTTGAGAAAGTATGTATAATAATCATATGCATTTACCAATCAATACAATTCACTGGTACATAGGAATACCATTCGCACTTTTTATTGGTATCCGGGGAATTATGCAGTATAAAAAAGACGGAAGTAAGCTGAATCAATATATTGGGCTGACGGGTCTGGTCTTTGCTCTTTGCTTCTTAGTTTACGGATTGCCAGCACTGTTTTTGGAGGAGAGTAGTGTCTTAACAACTTCTACAATACTAGGAGATATACTGCAGTTTGTGGCTTTATTGTTTATGTGGGCCGCAGTCGTTAGGGTCTTTACTGCAAAGAAACCATTCTTTAAGGGCATATTTATAGCCCTAATTGGAGTGTTGTTTGTGGCAAGTGTTTATTTGTCTATAATTACAAATCTTGCAAATCCAGTAACCATTACTCAGGCAAGCGACGGTTTGTGGACTATCAACTTTTACTTTAGTGGAATATATTCCGTTGTTACTGCACTCCAATACGTAAGCTTTTTACTTTTAGCAGCCTTTTTTGCATCTCAGGCAAGATTCACCATAGATAAATTTAAAAAGCTTAGAATTTATTCTATTGCCGCAATTCTTTTTGTAGTGGGAGCCGTTTATGTTATTCAACCAGTCTTGAATGCCCAGGGAGACTTTCGTTCTACCACGCTACTTTTAGCGGCCAATTTGCTAGTAGCTGGTGTTTTTATTGCGGCCACTTTGCTGCTTAGCAATCGTAAAAATAAATAACTACCTAGCCAAGAATATTGCGAGCTTCATTTTTGACGACATTGGATTGATCGACTTTTTGGGTCGCCAAAACCGGAAGGTCAATGTAGAAGGTTGAGCCAGCACCAATTTTGCTATCCAAGCCTAACTCCGAATTAATTCTTTTTGCAAGTTTTAAAGAAATGTATAATCCTAGGCCAGTGCCTTCATTTACGCGAGTTAGTGGGTTTTCTGAACGCCAGAATTTATCAAAAACTTTTTCCTGATCGGCCTCAGATAGGCCTATGCCATGATCTTTTACGGATACTCTTATTTTGCCATTTGATAATTTATGGGTATCAATATCTATACTACCCGAATTAGAGTATTTAATCGCGTTACTAACAAAGTTCTGAAGTATTTCTTTTAAATAGAGCCTGGAGGTGGTTATTTTTGCTATCCCAGCGGCGGTATTGGTTATGATATCAATACGTTTTTGCTTGGCTTTGTCGGAAGATAGGTCGATTACTTCGTCTATTAGCCCTGCTAAATCGAATGTTTCAATTTCCATCTCTTTTTCCTGCCTTTCAGCCCTCGATAGGGTAGAAAGATCATTCACCATCTCTGATAAAAACATTATCTTTTCATGAGCCTTATCAAGAGAATCTAGGGTGCCTTGATCGCTGTAATGCTGACGTTTATACATAAGCTGTGCCATAGAAACATTTGCCTCCGCCACAGTAATAGGGGTGCGTAACTCGTGGCTTACAACTGAAATGAAATCCTGCCTTTCTTCCTCTAGGGATTTTTGCTTGGTGATATCTCTAATTAGTATTGTGTATCCTGTTTGGTGGGTAATAGGGGTAAATGAGCCGGCCTTGCTTATATTTATTTCTAGCATTAAATCTTCATTGTCACTTTTCTTGATATGGTAATCAGTTTTTTTTGAGATGTATTTTGTGTCCTTTATGATTTCCATAATATCTATCGGCCTGTCTTCACGATCAAAAAGATCAATTAGGCTTTGAATTTTTTTACCATTAAGATCGTTGTGCGTGTCCAAAATATCAAGCGCGGCTGAATTATAAGTATTGATTGTACCGTTTTCATCTACCGAGAGTACTGCTTCAGTCATACTATTAATTAATGCTAATAGTCTTTGATGTTCATATTCTGCCTTCGTGGTCTTTTCAGCGAGTGTTTTTCTTACCTCTTTTGTTCCGAGAATTATTCGACTTAGAATTAGCGAAACACCACCCAGCAACAAAAACCATTGAAGATAAATGATAATATTTTCAACATTAACAGCCCCCTGAACATAAACACCAACACCTAAGGTAATGAGTAGACTTCCAAGGCTAAGTACAAGGCCCTTTATTTGGTAAAAATATTCAGACAAATATGCCAAAACTATCCATAGAACCAAAAAATAGCTTAGTGTTGGCATTACAAATATAAGCACAAACGCCAAAGCGCAGTGATAACTTATTAAGTATGGTACGTGATTGCGAGAAAATTGAAGCTTAGGAATATAATTGGATAATGCAAAAAGTATAATAACTGCTACCGTTGCTGAAACAAGCCAGATGTTTTTAGAATAAGCTAGATCAAAATAATAGCTTACTAGTATTAAAAGACTAGCAACAATAACCATCGGAGATGTCGTTTTGGCATCCAGTATTGTATCTTCTTTTTGGATGAATGATTCCAGTGTTTCATTTTTAGCCATAACTACATTATATACAAAAAGGAGTGATATAAAAAAAGACCCAAATAGGTCTTAATAATAATTGCTGGCAGGGGTGGCAGGAATCGAACCCGCGGCCTTCGGTTTTGGAGACCGACGCTCTAGCCATCTGAGCTACACCCCTTTAAACACTGAGTATTTTACCAAAAATATTGAATTATTTCACCTAGCAGGCATTATAAGCATAAGCTATAATAAATAGAGTATGCTCAAAATTAAAAACGCATCAAAAATATATAAGCTTGGAGATGTAGAAGTCCCAGCTCTTAATGATGTTTCTCTATCTATAGAAGAAGGGGAGATGCTGTGTATTATGGGGCGTAGCGGTTCAGGCAAAAGTACACTGCTTAGGATATTGGGTCTCATTGATAGTCCTACAAAAGGAAAGGTTTATTTATCCGGAAAAGATGTCGGCAGACTAAAAGAGAAAGAACGGTCAAAAATAAGACTAGAGACAATGGGCTATGTATTTCAGGAGTACGCATTATTATCTGAGCTCACTGCTCTCGAAAACGTTTATCTGCCGGCAAAAATGCTAAGCCGCTGGCCTAAGGAATATAAAGACAGGGCGGTAACACTGCTTGATGCGGTTGGCCTATTAAATAGGATGAAGCATTTGCCACGCCAACTTTCCGGTGGACAACAGCAACGTGTCGCAATTGCTAGAGCAATGGTAAATAAGCCCCAAATTATTTTTGCCGACGAGCCAACTGCCAATCTTGACTCAAAAGCTGGCAAAAACGTTATGGAAACTCTCTATTGGTTAAATAAAAATTATAAAACCACAATTGTGTTTGTAAGTCATGATGAGGCCGATAAAAAATACGCATCTAGAGTAATTAGATTGCTGGATGGCAGAATAACAAAGAGAAAGACAACATAATGCTTAGAAGTTTTAGAGTAGCCAATTTTTTAGCTAGAAAACTTGTTGCTAGATCAAGCTGGGGGTTAAACTTTATGGCAATTTTTATGATTGTAATTGTTTATGTGAATATAAATTTCACTTCATCTCTTTTGAATGGGTTTATTAGTACCGTTAATGGCAAGTTAATTTCTACGCAGACTGGAAATTTGGTTGTAATACCTAAAAATAACGACTACATAGAAAGTTCAGTGGTATTAATCGATGATATCAGAAAGATAAATGGTGTGGTTGGTGCCACCGAGTCAAAGAGTATCCCTGCCGAATTAAGTAAGGGTCAAGAAAAATCACTAGCTGAAATTTCGGCAATTAATCCTGATACATACGGAGATGTTTTTAGTACTCCAAAAAATATGATTGAAGGAAGTTTTTTGGATTCAGACGATAAGGATATGATTGTCTTGGGTGCTCAAATCGCCGGAGCTGACATTAGCAGGCTTGAACTTTATTCGGACAGTCTAAAAAACGTTCACGCTGGAGATAAAATTACAGTCGACTATCCAGGAGGAATAAAGAAAGAATATACCGTAAAAGGAATATTCTTGAATGAATTTTTTGAGTCAGACCTAAAAACGTCCCTGAAAGCTATGCAATTGACCAGATAAAGAAAATAAGAACTGATCTGCAATTTAGGACTTGGGAGGAAAGAGCCGGCTTTGTGAAGGGCTTCACGGACACCCTAAAAGTTGTGAATCGAATCTTGGGCTTTGCAGCCATACTAGTGGCTGCGGTTACAATTTTTATAGTTACCTATGTAGACTTAATCAACAAAAGAAGACAAATTGGTATCGAGAGGGCAATTGGTATTAGTTCTCCAGCGATAATTATGTCTTATGAACTGAGGGCACTATTTTACACTGTGATTGGCACAGGGATCGGCTCGGCTGTTTTTCTGTTTGTTGTTGTCCCAATAGAGAGGGCATATCCTTTTAAAATTCCTTATGGAAAAGTTTATCTGCAGACCAATTTAAAAAATATGTTGGCGTATATTGGGATTCTAATAATAGTTGCCATCATATCTGCATTAATTCCTGCCTGGCGAACCATCAGAATTTCAATAATAGATGCAATTTGGGGTAATTAGTGTATAATCTTGGCCGTGTCACAAATTATGATAGAAAAGCGTTTTTATGAGCGAACATAACCAGCAGCAAAAAGAGCTACTTAATTTAGTGTTAAAGGCTCAGTCTGGCGATGAGGCAGCTTTTGAGAAACTATATAATGAATGCTATGAGCCAATCTTAAGGTTTATTGCTTTTCGTGTGCCAACCCAGGATGATGCCGAAGATCTAGCCCAGCAAGTTTTTATCAGGTTTTATAACAACTTGCAGAATTGGAAAGATCAAGGCTACTCTCCTTTAGCTTATGTTTTTACGGTAGCCAGAAGTGTAGTGGCTGATTACTGGAGAGCCAATAAGAATAGGAAGGTTGAAAACTCCGAAGAAATATTGCCGTTGCTGGTAGATTCAGGAAGTAGGCCAGAAGAGATAGCCCAAAGCAGGGAGGCGACCAAAGAAATTATTCTGGCAATTCAGCGTCTGCCAGATAACTACCAGGAGGTAATAGCACTTCGTTTAATAAATGGCTTAACTAATCCGGAGATAGCAAAAATTATTAAAAAATCAGAGGTTGCGACGAGGAAATTATACTCCAGAGGTATTCAAAAGCTTCAAGCAGAGCTTATAAAGGAAAAGAACAATGAATAGACTAGATAAAATAATTCAATTTCATATCGACAACAATCTAAATTCAGTATCTAAAAAACATACTAAAAATTTAGAAGCTTCTGAGGTCAAAGAAGTTCAGTCGGCTATAGATTTAAATAATCAACTTAAAAATCTCAGAGTTTCAGATTCGTTTGGAGAGAATTCATTAAGAAATGTACTGTCGGAGACTTCGCATGCCGATATTAAGAAAACTAAAAGGTTCTTCAGCTTTAGTAATTTTGGCATGGCTTCAGTTGCCACATCGGCGCTTTTAATTGCATTGATAGCAGGCGGGTTCGGTATTTTTAAAAGCAGTCCAAATAGTGTTTCGGAGGACAAAATATCTACCATACTTACAGACGGTAGCGTGGATAGTGTAAACACTGTGAGCTTGGCCGACGTAGAAGTTGAACAGGCACAGCTAGCAGCAGAAGGCGATAGTATATCGAATGTTAAATCGGATATGATAACAACTTCTAGTGTAAATGAGGCAGTAAATGAAGATTTCTAACATTAAATTATCATTAAGAATTTTAGTACTGGCTTTTGGTTTTGTGATTTTGCTTATGCCAAAATCAGCTAGCGCCAGAACAGAAAATGAAAAATTTTGTGCAAAGGTGGGTTCTATATCTCAGCAAATGTTGAGCAAGATGGAATCAAAAAAGCACCCAGTAATTTTGGAAAAAACACTAAATGAAGACAAGATCTCTAGTCTGAGAGCTAAGTCTGATGCCAAAAGAGAAGAGTCATACTCAAAGCTTTACCAGAAATACTCCTCTGAAACACAAAAGATAGCTATTGATGAATACAAAACTTCAATTGATAATGCGATAAATCTTAGGAGACAAAAGACTGATTTGGCTAGAGAAAACTTTATCTCTGAAGTCAACAAGCTCGCAAGTAATCACTATCAGACTGTAAGCTTGTCTGAAAACAAAGTAATTACTGCCGTTCAGGCAGCTAGCGATTTGGCTGCCTCACAATGTGCTGATGGATTAAATCCTGCGCAAGTTTCTGCCAGCTTCAAGCAAAGCCTAATAAGTGCAAAGTCAGGATTCAGAATTGATAAGGCCGAACTTGAATCTAAAAAGCTAAAGATAGACTCGCTTTTAAACACAAGAAAGCAGGCCATCGATAGCGCCTCGCAAGAATTTAGGGCATCGGTACAGGCCGCAAAAGAAAAGCTTTTAACTTCTTTGAGATAGTTATTGGCGAGATTTTTGTATAGAATATAGTAATGAATAAAACCATTGCTATAGTAGGGCAGGCCGGAAGCGGTAAGGACACGGCTGCAAACTACATAGCCAAAAAATATAAATTCAAGCATATTTCCACTGCGGACATATTACGAGATTATATAATTTCCCATAATTTAGGTAATCTGACGCGGGAGAATATGTCTAAAAACATTGAGATTTTAAGAAAAGAAAAAGGCAATGATGTGCTAGTAAAAATGGCATTAGAAAATAATCCTAAAGGAAATATAGTATTATCTGCTCTTCGACACCCCGATGAATCAAAGCTCGTAATATCAAATGGCGGCATACTCATAGATGTTTATGCAGACCTAAACAGTAGATATGATAGGAATTTAGCTCGACACAGAGAGGGTGATGAAATAAAAATAAGTGATTTTAAAAAGATTGAGAAGAGGGAAAATTCGGGTAGTGGATTTGATATCTCCAAGGTTGAAAAGCAGGCAAAGTACCGAGTTGAAAACAATGGATCGTACGATGACTTCTATGCACAAATTGATTTGATCATGAAAGATATATTAGGGAGTTAAGTATCTTATGATTAAATTTGATAAGATTAACATATGCAAATAATAAATAAATTCTTGCAGCTTATTATTTTATTAACATTTTTGATGTTAGTTTACTCTTTGAGTTTAGTTGGTGTATTGTCTTCCAATCAAAAGCTTACTAGGGTGCTAGATGAGTCGGGTTTTTATGAAAGCAGCTCAAAAATTATGGCCCAGGAATTGAACAAACAGATTAGCAGCAATAGTACTCTTTTAAACGAAGCAATAAAAAACAGCATTTCATCAACACTGACTCCTGACGTTGCAAAATCAGTCATAACACCGGCCCAAGTTGTTTTAGTGGAGTGGCTAAATAATAAGCAGGAGAGCATTTCAATAGATTTAGATCTTTTGCCAATTAAAAACAAGGTTAGCTCAAAAACCACGGACAACCAAATTAAATTTGAAATAACAAAGCTTTTACCAGATAATTTTTTAATTCTTGATAGTAAAAAAGACGAAAATGGAGTATTGCCGCAACTGCTACGAATAAAAGAATTTTATTTATTAGTTAATAAATGCGTTCCTTATTTATGGATTATTTTAGGGTCTGTAAGTGCTGTGTTATTTTTGATAAATATTAGTTCTGGAAGTAAAAAAATCAACAGAGTTCTGTCACCGATATTTGTGGGCTCAGCAGTCGGGCTGCTTATTGCTTTAGGATCAGGCTTTGCATCGACAAGTATTGGTCTTGATGCTGCACCAGATACTGGTCTAGATAATTTTCAGCTAGTCAGTAAATTACTTTTGACAATAGCTAGAGATACCTTCTCAATATTTGCAATCATTGCAGTCGTGTCAATTTCCGGTATTTTTGTAAGCAGATTTATATTTAGAAGCCGAGACAAGCATTTAAAGAAGAAAAAGAAGTAAGCCTTATATTTCTCTTCTTTTTTCCCATCTAGGTTTTTTCAATTCATACTTAAGCATTGAAGAAAGTATTTCTGTAAGCAGTACCAAGCCGCCGAGTGGGTATAGAAGTGCACTGGTTATGCTCTGTTTCGATTTAGACATTATTATGATTCTGTTTACAAGCATTAAGGCGCAAGCGACAGCTAAAAGAATAGTGCCCTCATAGACACCCATAATTAAAAGAATAGTAAGTAGCGCAATAGGAAAAACAATTATAAATGCACCAAGGCTTACCAGGGCTAAACTTACTGGCATATTAAAATGTAGGCTTGGGTACAATCTCTGCTCATTATATTCTCTGAGTTGATTAAATTCGGATCTGTTCTGACTAACTGCAAGATCACTCGCGGAATAAAATTCAGATATAAGGCCGCTTTGCTTGGCTTTATTTGCGATATCAAGATCTTCCAGGGGACTTTTCTTGACTATTTCAAACCCGCCTATCTTTTTGATAGCACTTTTTCTAAATGCTATGAGGCTACTATAAGCAGTGGCTAGAATGGGCTTTTTGTCTGTAATGTAGGCGGCAGGGTATAGTCCAAATAAAAAGTAGTGCTCCTGACTCATAATTAGCTGTTGCCAAAAAGATTTGTTTTGGTCAGCTGGCAGCAATGACGCAAAATCAAGCCTTTTTGAATCAAACATGCTGGCAATAACTGATAGTGTGTTCGGCAGTAGTATTGTGTCGGCCCCTATGAGAACTACAATTTCCGATTTAGATTTTTTTAACAAAGTTTGACTAGCCCATGCTTGAAGATTCCA
>JBIIIT010000063.1:0-2796 GCA_044234435.1 Candidatus Saccharimonadia bacterium
GTTCTGGCTTAGGCACATTGACTATGTGTAGTCTGGGATCTTGATAACTTTCAGCTATTTTTTGAGAGGATTGGTTGCTATCTAGGTTCGCGTAGTAAATATCAAAATTTGGGTAATTTTGACCTATCAAAGCCAAAAAGGTAGATGCAATATTGTCTTTGTCTCCAAGGGAGTGCATTAATATGTCAATATGGGGTAAATCGCCAAGTCTTTTTGTTTTGGGTCTTGAGAATTTTCGGTAGTTGTACAATATTAAAAATAATTGTCCAATAGCAAAGAACAATACAAATCCGGCAAAAAAAGTAATTCTTTTGTTATCAAGACCAAATGGATCAAAAACGAATAGCAATAGTTGGCTTAGCCAGAAGCCCACGATTAAGTTGAGCCAAATGAAGTTTTTCCAGGCTCTTTGATACTCTGAGCTTTTTGCGTCGGATTTGTATTTTTTAAAAAACAAGACGTTTAGAGGATAGACTAATAAGATTGCAGAAGCCAAAAGTCCCCAAGGGAAATAAAATATAGCAACAATTAAGCAGCAGACTGAGTATAGTATTAAGGAATAATTATTTGTAAATTTGGCCCCAAGCTTGGTTGCAATTGAGCTTATTCCAGCCTCTCGATCGGGCTTGATATCTGGAATGGCTCCAAGCGCCTGAGATGCGGCTCCCCAGCTGAAAAAGGCTATAATTGCCGGCCAAGGGAGATTTGTGCTTCCCGCATAAAAAACACCAAAAACTAAAGGCAATACGAAATGAAGACTGGAATTGATAGAGTCTAGTATTGGTACTTCTTTAAATCTGAAAGGCTTCGCAGAATAACTGAAAGCAAAGAATATAATTAGGATTAAAGTGATATTACTTTGTAAATTGCCTGTCCATAGCATGTATATAATGAACGGAACATTAAAAAGAATTATTAGATAGAACATAGTTTTGTGTTTACTTTTATCTACCAATCCGCCTTCAATAGAATTTTTTCGGGGGTTTTTTATGTCTGACTCATAGTCGAAGATGTCATTTACCCCATACATTAGATAGTTGTAAAAGAAGGTAAAATATATTGTTCCAACTATGCACGCTAAACTTAAATTGCCAGAAGATATTACGAAACCTACAAAAAATGGAACAGCCGTATTAAGCCAGCTAAATGGCCTAGAGGTTGCCAGAACTTCTTTAATGCTTGGTCGATTTTTTGTTGTCGTCTCTTTTTTCATTTGCTAACTTTTCAAATAATGGCGGTAGCAGAAGCAGAACCATTACTAAGTATCCAATATCTTCTATGGGGAAAGTTAATATTTTTATCCCAAGAATTGAGTTCATATTATACACCACTATAGGTAGTGCAGTAAGGTAGGTATTAAATACCAGCATTGCCAGTAAACTTACAAAAGCAGTGTAGCGCCAAGCTTTGTTATACGTAGGTCTAAGATTGTAAAGTAGTCCCACACCAAGGGATGCTAACAGCAAGATAAATATCAATAGGCTGTATTTAAACATCTTTTAGATTCCTTTTGAATAATGAATACAAATTTAAGGTGAAGTAGCAGAGCATGAAAAGAAAGAAGAATTCTTCGACAGGCAAGTTCTCTGTTCCAATAAAAAAGCCAGACACATAGTTGGTATTTGTAGAAAATATATCCCAATTGATTCCCAAGATATCTGCAAAAAGTAGTAGAGCCATCACAATCAAAGTGCTTTTGGCAGCAGCTCTTGGGTACTTGAAAAAAGATAACTTATATCTATAATCTAAAAGCATCATCCCTGCAATACTGAAAATAAGTATGGTCAAATAGGTGTATTTCACAGTATTATTATATGATAGTTTAGAGAATCTATGAAAAATAATTCACAAAAAAGCGCAATAATTATTGGTGGAGGCATTGGCGGGCTGTGTACCGCTGCACGTTTGCTTAAAAACGGCTACAAAGTAACAGTTATAGAAAAAGAAGATAAGGTGGGCGGTAGAGCCAACCGGATAGAAAAAAAGGGCTACACATTTGATATGGGCCCGACTCTTTTAATGATGACAGATGTTTTGTATGAAACATTTAAGTATTGTGGTAAAAATTTTGACGATTATATCACTCTTCTTCAATTGGAACCTAACTATCGAGTGGCATTTGCGGACAAGAGTAAAATTACAGTCAGTAGTAATTTACCAAAGTTTTCAGCTGAACTTGAGAAGTTTGACCCTAAGGGGCCTGAGCAATTTTTTAGATTTTTCTCTGACGTTTCTGCGATGTACAGAATTTCCAGAAAAAGCTTCATAGATAAAAACTTCAAACGGATCACAGACTTTATTAATCCGATTAGCGGTGCTCAGCTTCTAAAGCGCAGGGGATTAAGTAAGCTATACAATTTTGTATCTTATTATTTTAAGGATGAGAGGCTCAGACAGCTATTTAGTTTTCAGAGTATGTATTTGGGCGTAAGTCCTCATGAGGCTCCTGCGGTTTATAGTATGGTGAGCTATATGGAGACGGGCTTGGGGATATGGTACCCAAAGGGTGGAATGTATTCACTCTCTAAGGCGATTGAAAGATTAGTTAAAGATCTTGGTGGTGAAATTATGACCTCAACACCCGTCGAAAAAATAATTGTTGATGGCAAAAAAGCCGTCGGTGTAGAGATTAAGGGCAAAAAAGAAATATTTGCCTATACCATTATTGCTAATGCTGATTTAGTATATGCTCAAAAAGAATTGATAGAGGAAAAACATCGCCCATCAGCTAAAGACTCGAAACTTGATTCTTACAAACAAGCAAGCTCAGCACTGTTGTTTTATTGGGGCGTAGAT
>JBIIIT010000073.1:0-5320 GCA_044234435.1 Candidatus Saccharimonadia bacterium
ATTCTAGCAAAGCAGCCGAAGATTTTAAACTCCACCAAAACTTACGATTATTCATAAACTTTGGTGGGGCCCTCCTAGCCCCTAAAGACTAGGAGGAAACCAGTAAAGGTCGTCAGGGTCTGGTTCGTGGTCGTCCAGAATGAGTCGGACTTCAATATACTTATCCGGCTGGCTCGAAAGCCATTCGAAAAATTCGTTGATTTCATCAAGCGATTCCGGAGCCCACAGGCTCGTCCCCTCGCGGAGACTCTCGCTGGTTAGCGAGAAGAAAGGCTGGCTCTTGAAATCGATGGTGTACTCAAAATACTCTTCGAGTTCTGTACCGACGATATTCCACCAGATCCCAAGCGTCTGCTTAAAACCCTGTGAAAAAGCAGTATAAACAAGAATTTCTTCAAGCTTAAGCTTTCGGTCGAAACTTTCGGAATCGATTATCATGGTCCCCTCCTTATGGGGTTCATCACTACCGGCGGTAGTGACCACCAAAACTCACGATTATTCATAAACTCTGGTGATCCCACAAGCCGAAGCTTGTGGGTATTGTGCGCCCCCTGGGATTCGAACCCAGAACCTGCGGATTAAAAGTCCGTTGCTCTACCGTTGAGCTAGAGGCGCTAAATAAAAATTACCTACAGGGAGTTGGAACCTTATAACTCTCTCTATTAGATTCATAGAGATCAGACGTCACGGTGTTTCCATCCTCATCCTCAAAGGTGCGAAGGCGAATTTCGAGCCCCTTGTTCGCCTCTCGGAAGAGCCGTTTCCAGCTTTCCTTGTCAACTGCTGTGGCGCGCATCCAGTCACCCGGGTACGAATACCAGACCATTCCCTCTCGGGTGAAGTCTTCTTCCGCAAAATTAAAGTACCTGTCGTATGTGCACTGGTACTCAGACCAATCCACATAGCTTCTGGTGTTTTGCCAGTGAAGTAGACTTACGCAGCCTCCTGAGAGAAGCACAAGCGTTGTGCCCAAAAGAATTTTTCGCAAGCTCTCGCGCATAGTTCACCTCCAGGGTACAGGTATGCCTACCTGTGGGGGATTTCCCCACCAAAACCTACGATTATTCATAAACTTTGGTGGGGCCCTCCTAGCCCCTTGGACTAGCAGGGTTAGATATAAGGGTCGTCAACGTGGTCATCCAGAATCAACTGGACTCCCCAATAATTTTCCGGATGGCTTTTCAACCAATCGAAAAATTTGTTGATTTCAGTAAGTGACTCTCCTGGCGAGGAAATTTCTGTACCTTCACGAAGACACTCGCTCGTGAGATAAAGCTTAATTCCGTCTTTCTCAGACACAATCGAGTACTCGAAGTACTCGTCAAGGTCTGTACCGACAATATTCCACCAGACCCCAAGAGTCTGAGAAATTCCGGTGGCAAAGATCATGAAAACTACAACGTCTACAACGCTGATATTTTCGTCAAAAGTATCGGATTTGATTATCATGAATCCCTCCCTTTTGGGGGTTCAACCACTATCGGGCGATAGTAGTCCACCAAAACTTACGAGTTTCCATAAACTTTGGTGGTTCCCGAGACCCCCTAGTGGGGGTCTCGGGGTTCTTCTTGGGATTGCGCTCATCTCACCAAGATTTTATGCTTACGGCTTTGAGGGTGTTGTTGGGTCCTCTCTACCAGGCAGCTGCCAATTTAATGGCTGTTTTGCATTGGCTTTTGGCCTAATGCAATACACTGGCATAAGGGTGGAAGACACCCTACCTTTGCCACATGAGCGTAGCTGTGGAGCCGGGGGGAATCGAACCCCCGTCCACGAAAGCAGCATAGAACATGCTACGACTATTCCCGATATTTGAGCTTGCGGCTGCTCTGGAGACGGGTCTCCGTGCCGAATCGTCTTTCCGAATCGTCAGTTGGTCTTTGCCATCTGTCAGTAGTCTTTGCTACCGTCATTCTCCACTTCTGTTGCCAGGCTGTGGTGAATTGGCCCCGAATCCCCTAGCTATGCTAGGTTTTCGATCAAACGTGCTGTTAGGCGGCGTCTGATTGGTTGCCCTGTTTTACGAGTCTGAGCAACTCGAGTCGCATGCCACTATCTGTTCATCCGTGTCGAAACCAGTCGGCCCCGTGGGATGCCACTTTTTAGGGTGGCGGGTAAAACTATCCTTTCTGGTAAGGCTCGACGGCCGAATGAATAGGATCAACCGAACTTCCCTGCTCGTCGCAGATCCATCCGTCCCCGTACTCATGCCCGTCGTTCAGCTTATAAAGCCGGCAAAACCAACCGCGCTCACCCACACCGTCGGCGGAAACCGGAGGATAAGGCGAGGGGGTGGCCGTAAAATCCACGATGAAAGCCATGGCATCCTCGCGCTTGGCGAAGAACTTCACCGACTCAAAGTTGTGCTTGCCGGGCCAGCCGCCAAGCATTTCGGCGTATACTCCAAAAATGACTGCGTACATATCCACCTCCAGGGTGCTGGGCGCTACCGATCTGGTAACTTCCCACCAAAACCTACGAATACTCATAAACTTTGGTGGGATCGCACAGATCCCGAAGGATCCGCGCGAGCGGTTTTTCAGGCTCACTCTCTAAAACGGGTGGGGTTAGCACCTTTCTTCAGAGAGCTCCGTCTCAACGGGATAAGGGACTAAGCCCAAAACCCGATACCCTAGCTATGCGTGGAAGACGATAGCACACCGGTTGGTGCGGCTTACATCGCCTCCCCTCCTACTTGACATGGAGGGGACGGCATAACCCACTATCTCACGATAGCGTTTTACCTCCGGGCAGAGGTAAGTGACCAAGAATCACCAGATCACACCCGCGCGAAACGAGTGCAACCGATGATACGCCCCTCGGAGTCACGCACTGGACCGCTCGTCAAGAGCAAGTCATCCGTTGCGCGCCCCTGGGCGCGGGCCGCATTTGCCGTGATCACGGAGACCACGTAGCGCACCCCCTCGGTCGGCTCGGGCAAGTCGGTGACCTCGCCGAACACCGTGTTAACCACGGCGACGGTCTGGCCCTCCAACTCCAGGGACCCCACGACCTCATCGGTCTGGGTCGCCCGAGCCACCCCGCTGGAAGGGATCGAGAGGACGACGTTGCCGTCGCCATCAATCACCTTCACCTCGTGCGGGGTGAGGTTCTTTACCTTCATATCCACCTCCTTAAAGATGAATCGCCTTCTCCACCGGACCATCCGGCTTCTGCGAAGGTTTGGGCCGAACCAAGGCCCATTCGAGCTCGGATTCTCCCTTTCTGCGAATGACGCCTTTTCAGGGCGCCATCATGGGGGAAAGAGAATCCATACTAAGACACTAGGGTCCCCCATCTGCTTTGTTATTACTCACCCTCTCGGGTCACCTCTTGGTGTCTGGGTTTATTCTCCCAGCAAGCGCAGGTCCTCATCTCCCACTTCTCGGTAAATCGTTACCGAAGATGCGTATTGGCGAGTCATCTCGCCTCAGCACCCTGACCGTCGAAATTACGGTCAAAATATTCGTGTCAGCGAATTTTTGGAAGCGCACTTCCGGCATAAAACCTAGTTTTTTAGATTCTATGCTGGAAGTACGAAACTTCCAGATGTAAATGTACCCTGATGCTTAGCTAACCACAGCTCTTTCCGCACATGCGCTATAAAGGCTTGTTAAAATTGCCAGCGCGGGGAAAGTTTTGTTTGAAGCAAGTTTCGTCCTTTTGGACTCATCAGCGAGGACACACATCCTCGGACTTTCACTCACCGAGGTTTTTACACCTGGGCGGGATTTGGTGGAGACCAGTTATCTCTAGCCCAGCGGTTCTTCCCCGCCGTATTACGCCCATTTTTACGAGTGAGATGCTCGGGAGTACTTCTGGCCTTGCGGCGGGAAGCTTCTGTTGCCAGGCCTTCTCCAGGCCCCAGAACGACTACCAGACATCATCGTCTGGCCAGATCTGATCGATGGTGTCCGGAATTCCAGACGCCTCGGCGCAGATGTGACCATCAAAGTGCCCGGCCTCGAACCCCGCGAAGAATCCAAACACGAGCAGCGCGCACGCCGCATCGTATTCGTTTTCCCCGCGCGCGAGTTCCGTACCGAAGATCGATGCCGCGAGCGGCATGATACCTTTCAGAACGGAATCGTCGATGGCGAAGTTCGGGTCAGCCGACTCGATGATCCCTCTCACCAACGGCTCGATGAGCTCGAAGGAGATGGGAACTCCGGGGCGGCTGTAGTCGTCATTACTTTCCTGGTTGTCGCTCATTTTCTAGACCCTATTAAGATCCAAAAAATGAACAACAACCAAATAATAATTAAAGGTGCTTTACAGTTTCGTCCTTTTGGACTCATCAGCGAGGATACACATCCTCGGACTTTCCTGATCCAGGGCTAACCCTGGACCGGGCTGTAACAATAACGTTACTTCTGTTGCCAGGCCTTACCATAATAGACCCCGAGTACGCATATGCGCCTCTTCGAGCTGTGCTGTCCGCACTTGAAAGCCACATCTCGCTGGCTCGGTTTTAGAGTCTTGAACCTGACTGTGAAAGGAGTGAATTGCCCGAAGGCGATTCTTCTGTTGCCAGGCCTTCTCCATAGGCCCCGAAGCCACACTACGCCACTTTCGCAGCGAGTGTGCCGGTCAGTTCCCGATCGTGGATCTCCCAGCCGTGAGTACCGTACTTGCCGTTCATCTGCTCACAGAGCTTGAAGAACGTCATGTCCTGCACTACGATGGGCTTTCCGTCACCGTTAACCTCAAGCAACCAGTGGGACTGGTCGAACTTGGGGTTCGGGCTCATCGGGATCCGATGGTCTCGCTTCATTCAATCACCTCCTTTGGTGACTAGGGCCGGCAATAAACCGGCGCTGGGTGGTACGATCTTTGTCAAGAAGTTTTGACGCCTCATGACAACGTGAAGTATAGTATCATAGATTGTATTTTTTGTCAATACTTTTTGTCAGTTTTTTATTATGTTTTTAGTATTATATCTGTAAAATAGCCGTATTTTATTGTTATAAAATAGTAATATATATAATTTTAGTATCAAAAAAACACCCTTTCATGGGTGTTCTTGGCAATAATTTCATTGGTGTTCGGCCTGGCCGAGGAGAGGTTTTACCCTCCCCCCGGCCGTAGCCAGCCGCACTCAGCAAATATAAAGCACGGCGTAAGTCTGCCGAAATTCTTTGAGTCTCGACGTGTTCGTCTGATTCTGTGAATTTCGGCTAATTTTGGCATCAGATGCCTCGGAGGTAATTCGCTCAGCTGAGCGATTTAAGGGGGTCAAATTCCGTTCCCCATCTAACTTTCCTCCTACTTTGCCAGTTAATTGCACCCGGAACCGGGTAACCCGGGGGATTGGCGATCC
>JBIIIT010000006.1:0-18216 GCA_044234435.1 Candidatus Saccharimonadia bacterium
ATAGTTATTAGTGAGCGCAAGCAAAATTGGCTCAAAAAAGCTGGCAAAAAGAAATAATTCAAAACTTGCTTGACACATCTGTAAATAACCTGTAAAATTCTATCTAGTTTTTGCTTACCATTCAAAGCGGACTACAAAAATAAAACAGCAGACAGAACAAAAGTCAGCTGATTTATTTTTTACTGCTTTGAGAGCAAAAGAAACTTGAGAAGTAAATAGTGCTAGAAAATACGACTCGTTAATTTCTTTTTTTGGTCACATTTTCGTAAAAAAAGTGACAACCCAAGATGAAAATCTTCAAATTTTTTTGGAGAGTTTGATCCTGGCTCAGGATGAACGCTGGCGGTACGCCTAACACATGCAAGTCGAACGATATTTTTTAGATTCCAATCTCGAGGCTCGAAAGAGTATCAAGATACGGAGTCCGAAATTTATAGTGGCGGACGGGTGAGTAACACGTTGGAACCTGCCCCGAAGAGGGGGATAACTACCCGAAAGGGTGGCTAATACCCCATATACTCCGATTTATTCGGAGGAAAGCTTTTGCGCTTCGGGAGGGGCCTGCGTAACATTAGCTTGTTGGTGAGGTAAAAGCTCACCAAGGCGACGATGTTTAGCTGGTTTGAGAGGATGATCAGCCACACTGGGACTGAGATACGGCCCAGACTCCTACGGGAGGCAGCAGTGAGGAATATTCCACAATGGGGGAAACCCTGATGGAGCGATACCGCGTGCAGGAAGACGCTTTTCGGAGTGTAAACTGCTTTTAATAGGGAAGATTATGACGGTACCTATAGAATAAGGACCGGCTAACTACGTGCCAGCAGCCGCGGTAATACGTAGGGTCCAAGCGTTATTCGGAATTACTGGGCGTAAAGCGTACGTAGGCGGTTTTGTAAGTTGGATGTGAAATCCTGTGGCTCAACCACATGGACTGTGTCCAAAACTACAAGACTAGAGCATAGTAGAGGCAAGTGGAATTTGCAGTGTAGGAGTGACATCCGTAGATATTGCAAGGAACACCAATGGCGAAGGCAGCTTGCTGGGCTATTGCTGACGCTCAGGTACGAAAGCGTGGGGAGCGAACGGGATTAGATACCCCGGTAGTCCACGCCGTAAACGATGATCACTAACAGTATGGAGATTCGACCCTCTGTGTTGTACAGCTAACGCGTTAAGTGATCCGCCTGGGGAGTACGGGCGCAAGCTTAAAACTCAAAGGAATTGACGGGGACCCGCACAAGCAGTGGAGGATGTGGTTTAATTCGACGCTAAGCGAAGAACCTTACCGAGGTTTGACATCCCAGGAATTTTTGGGAAACCAATTAGTGCCTTCGGGAACCTGGTGACAGGTGCTGCATGGCCGTCGTCAGCTCGTGTCGTGAGATGTTGGGTTAAGTCCCGCAACGAGCGCAACCCTCGTCTTAAGTTAGTATGTCTTAAGAGACCGCCTGGGTTAACCAGGAGGAAGGTGGGGATGACGTCTGGTCAGCATGGCCCTTACACCTCGGGCTACACACGTCCTACAATGGCCGTTACAACGCGCTAGCCAAGCCGTAAGGCGGAGCGAATCGCATCAAAAGCGGCCTCAGTTCGGATTGAGGGCTGAAACTCGCCCTCATGAAGCCGGAATTGCTAGTAATGGCGAATCAGAATGTTGCCGTGAATACGTTCTCGGGTCTTGTACACACCGCCCGTCAAGTCACGGGAGTTGGGAGCACCCGAAGTGATCAATATTGATCCCTAAGGTGAGACCAGCGACTGGGGCTAAGTCGTAACAAGGTATCCGTACCGGAAGGTGCGGATGGATCACCTCCTTTCTAGGGAGTAATCGCCTAAGTAATTAGGTCCATAGACAAGAGGCTATGGTCATATCGAAAGCCGATTTATCGGATTAGTAGAATGAGTACTTCTAGGTCGAATCCGTCAGCCGACGGATTGTTACATTAGCGAGTCTTTCTAGCACTATTTACAGCTCAAACTAAAAAACACCCCTTAGGGTGTTTTTTTATTGGTCAGTTTTTAAGCCACCAAAGAGATTGGAAAATGCTTCACCCAAAGGCCCCGAAAAGGCCCCAAGGGCACCACTCAGTATCAGTAATCCTCCTAAAATCATTATAATCCCTATTAATTTTATAAAGCCCCTGCTTGAACCAGGAAATTTGTTTTCAACAAGACTAATATTGCCAGTAAAATTAAATATTTTTTCAGAGAATATGACAATTAGCATTCCTACGATAATAGTTATAAGTCCCCAAATAATGTTCATATAATAATTTTAGCATAAATGCTTTTTGAAAATATAATAATCTTGAAATTTAAGCGTTTTCAGGTTACAATAGTCTGGTTATTTAAGCCTAAGGGACCGTAGCTCAGCTGGTTAGAGCGCGTCACTGATAATGACGAGGTCGGAGGTTCGAGTCCTCCCGGTCCCACCATGAGGGGAGCGCGCTGGCTTTGGTCAGTAGCTCTCCACCAGTAAGATTGACGAGGGGCATTAGCTCAGTTGGCTAGAGCACCTGCTTTGCAAGCAGGGGGTCCGGGGTTCGAGTCCCCGATGCTCCACCAATAAAATAGTCTCACTTTGTGAGGCTTTTTTATTGCTAAAGTTTCTGGAGCTCCTTGTTCGAATGGCGGTTATTGAATATATATAATTTGAAAATTCATATGCTTGAGAGCATAATAAGTCAATATAAGGAGTTAATTATGCCAACTAAAAAATCAGCCAAGGGTCAATACACAGTTCTAAAAGCAATCTATGTCGTTTTTCTTGGTCTAATTATTGCTCTATTTTGTGGTCTTGGGGTGGCCGCTTTTTATCAGCAGCCAAAGGAGCCGAAAGCACCAATTACTGGCATCCAGACTGTTGAGCAAAAGCAAGGTATTGCGGTTGATCAAGCTCAAGTCAATTACGAAAACGAGTTTAGAAAATACGAAGAAGAAAAACGCAAGCCATATAATCGTAACGTATCAATTATAACCTTGAGTCTTGCCACAATAATTTTAGTTATAAGCCTGATACTCTCGAATAAACTTCCAATATTGTCAGACGGAATTCTACTAGGGGCAGTATTTACCCTAATTTACAGCATTATACGCGGTATATCAGCGGGTAATCCTCGGTTCACTTTCATAATAGTATCAGTCGGCTTGGTCATAACTATATTTATAGGATTCTGGAAATTTTTAAGAAAGCCCAAGGGCAAATAATTATCCCCAAATTATCATAAATGCCATTGCGGCCATTAGCAGGTCTTCACCAAGGCTAACAAAACTCATGGGGAGTTTAAATACCGAGCCAAGGCAGGCGCACATAAGTACTTTTTTATCTCGAATGCCGCTATAGGCACCAACCGAATTTATTAGCATTAGTACCAAAGTTATCCAGGCGGCTGTAATTACTTCATATCTCAAAAGAAAAGCCAGGCCCAGGCCAATTTCTATAAAAGGGTATATATAGGCATATACTTTGCTTTTTTTAGCGATTACGTCGTACATTCCGTAAGCTTCAGCAAAGGCTGCAAGCTTAATGGTTTTAAATCCCCCGAAAACCAAAAAGAACCCAGCCATAAAATCAAGCATAAGGCTCGCGCCAGTAAAGTTATCGCCCAATAGTGCTTTTATAAATACAAAAGCTATTATCAACGAAAATATAATTATTAAAGGGACATAACTAAGTAATTTAAAATGATATTTCATAAGCTTATTATACACTCAAAATAAAAAGCCCCTTTCGGGGCTGTTGCTAAGGATAGCGTAGTGCTACGCATGGTCCTTTGCGCTTGTTTTGGATGATGTGGTACGGGCAGATTGGCTTAAGGTAAATGCTCTTAACGTACACACATTCCAGATCTCTTGGCAGCACAGGAAAGGCAGCCAGGTACACTCCTTTGGCTTGATCGGCAGTTCTGGCCTGGGCAAAGAACTTGCCGCAAGGTCCCAGAAGTTCGAAAACTAGCTTGGGTGGCTTTTTTCTTTTCCTCTCTTGGTTTGTGGCTTGCAGTGGGCTTGCTTGGCTTTTTGAACGTTTCAATGAGCCTCCAAACTCAAGAAACGGGCCTACAAACTCACTTATCCTTTCTGCTAGGGTACGATAACAATATTTTATAGCCTGTTCGTCTAATGTCAATTAGCTTTACTTATTTAAATTTTTCAATTTGTGATATATTAAGCATATGCAAAAACAGCATACCAGAATATCTAAAAGCAATAGTTTTTTGAAATCCAATAAGTTTAATCCTTATGTTTTGATTATTGTAGTTTTGATCTTGTCTTTGGCAGGGATTTTAATTATCAGATATTCTCAGGCAGGCACTCCTTTAGAATTTTCAAACTACGAAGCCAAGAATCCACCCCAGACAGCTAACCCTATAAGCTATAATTCGATATCTATAAAATTTAAGCCATCGGCCAAGGTATCAATCAAAAATGGCCAATTCTCTAGTCCAAGCTATGATATGACAGCATTCAACAAGGCTGTATTCGGCACTTATAATGCCAAGAATGTAAAGAAAATTTTTTCAGGTGTAGATACGAATGTATTACAGGATCAGGCAGAAAAAAATTCCGGCCAAATAGCCCCAGACCTTGACTTATATTATGAAATAACACTAAGTAGCTCTTATAACACTATAGAAATGAGTAACTACCTTAGAAAGTATTATTTTGTTGATACGGCCTATTCTTCGCCTGGTGAGGCAGTCACTCTCCCCTCACAGGACTATTCTTCGATTCAATTTTACAGATTGGATAAAATTAGCAATCTTCCCACTCCTCTGGAATCAGGCGGTAAGCAAGTTATTGCCAATTCTGATTATGGAATGAATATGAAAGAAATAGAAAGCTTACCTGGCGCGGATGGAAAAAATGTATCTATCTTTAATATTGATGGCGGTTATGATAAAAACCACGAGGATATCAGCAAGTTCAAAGTACAGGGAGGCTTCGTTTCTTACATCAATACAGGAGCAGGGGAAAAGGAATTGAGCGACCCAGTTAGCTCTGGCTCTGTTCAGCATGGTGTTGCAACAGTTTCAATTACATCAGCAGATAAAAATAGCTTTGGTGTTACTGGGCTGGTACCAGCTTCAAAGCTATACTACACAACAGGAAATTACTTAGATAGCTCTGGAGTTAAGAAGGCCGGTTTTGCACGTGCAATTACAAAAGCGACAAGCATTTTAAATAAGGGGGATGTTATTACTATTTCGATGGGTTATTCGGTAGACCCATTTAATTCTGGAAAGTTAGTATCCGTTCCGGTGGGCTATTTGCCTGAAGAGAAAGAGGCAATTAGGCTTGCTGTGCAAAAGGGAATCTATGTATTAGTTTCTGCGGGAAATGAAAATAGTAATTATAATGATACGGCCTTATATGGGGCCGACTCTTATCTAGTGAAGCCATATGGCACTAGCACTGATGATCCAGGGCAATTCTTAATTGGTGCAGTTACTCCAGGCCCATGGTGCTTGCCGGCAGGGCCCAGTCCAGATGGTTCAAAGATAAGCTTTTCAACCTACGGTAGTAGAGTAGGTCCTAGTTCTTGGGGTGCATGTGTTGCTAGTGCAGGTTATTACCAGCCCGTGCTTTCTGAAACGGGCACCTACACCAGAAACCCTGACGGATCGGTTGTACTTAATGACCCAAACTATTCAGATAATTATACGATGACCTTTAACGGCACATCTTCAGCCGCTCCGTTGGTTGCAAGTGTTGTAGCTTCTTTCTCAAGTACATTTGAAGAAAAAAATAAATTTTCATTAACACCCAAGGAACTTTACCAGAAGCTCATCGCCACCGGCAAACCACAGGTTACAACTGGCGCAAACGTTTTGCAGGGCAATGTCGGCCCAATTCCGAATGCCGGTAAGCTCTTTAGGGATGCTTTGCTTTTCCCTGATCAAAAAGTGACTCCGCCTCCTGCTCCTCCAGCGAAGCCACCATCACCACCCGCACCTAAGCCGCCGTCATCTCCGCCAACTCCGCCGCCACCACCTCCACCGCCACCACCTCCACCACCAGAATCAGAGCAGGGAACTCCAGCAGAGATTATCCCAGAAGAGCCAATTATAAGTGATGAAATATCCGAAATTATTGCAGCTGATTTTCCCGACAATTCTCAACAACAAGAGGATATTAGTGAAGATATTAGTAACGATACAGATCCAGCTATTCAAGAAGAAACAGCTGGAATAGAGGATGCAATCTTCACCTCCTTAACTCCAAAGGATGTAGTGTTGAGCTGGACTACAGCACAAAAAACTACAGCTAAAGTGTTGTTCGGAAAAGGCCAAGACCTTAAAGATTCCGTAAGTTCACCCTCCTCCACCAACCACAGTGTAGTTTTGCCCGTGAGTAAGTTTACTTCAGGGGAGTCGTATAATTACAAGATTGTGTCTACCGATCCGAGCGGAAAGGTCGAAGAAACTGAGCCAGAATCTTTCACCTTCCCCGGGTACAGCCTAAATGTTAAAGTTCTGAGCGGAAACGATCCCGTATCCAATGCTACGGTGTCACTAGGTCAAAATAAGGTTTTCACAAACAGTAAAGGCATAGCTGAACTAAAAAATGTGCCTTCAGGAACCCAAACTGTTACTATTGAGTATGACAAGAAGAAGCAAACTGGTCAGGTTGTTGTTAATGAACAGCTCAATAAAGTCCAAGAATACAATGTAAAACTAACTAAGAGCACTTCTTCAAATTGGAGCACTATTGCGATTGGCGCTATAATCTTATTGTTAGTGGGTGTAGTAGGCTTCATAGTAGTAAGAAGAATATCAAATAAATCTAATCTGTAGTTGCGCAACAATCTTTACAAATTTTTTTTAATGTATTATTCTTATGCTAATTAATTATTTAAAGGAAAACAAAAAATGGCCTTAAAATTTCAATCAAGAACAAAGTCGGGAATAGTCAAAAAATCTAAAATATCCACAAAGGTTATCGCCGCAATCATTGTCGGTATTGTAGCAATTGCAGGAATCGTAATCGTCTTTAATAGTTTTGCTTCCGGACCGCCAGCCTACCAGTACTCATATAATGCAACCTGTGAAAAGAAATCTACTAATATCAATGTAAAGACCAATCAGATAGTTACTACCACCGGCGCAGATATTGTCACAGTTCCAGTCGATCCTAAATCGGATTGTGTTAAAAATAGTGCCGAAGCCCAGTCTTACAGACTATACAGAGCCACTAACGGCAAAGACCCAGATTACAAATCTTACAGCGAGCTAGTTCAAAAAATGGCTGGAGATAGAATCCAAAGTCCTGAGTTAGTACCGCAAAGCTTTTTGGACCAATATAAGACTAAGTCAGACGCCGAGTTTGTAACTAAAGTATTCCAAAACGTTCTCTATCGCACACCTGCAGACAGTGGCGCAGCTTGGGCTGCAGAAATGAAGAAGAATGGTTGGAGCCGCAGAGATGCAGTATATGTAATCTCTTCATCATCAGAAGCTAAAAATAATAACACAGGTAAATTTAGCGAATTCATAAGCGAAAACACAGTGCCAGTTACGGTAAATCAGACTGCTCAAAAAGCCCAAAACGCAAGAGCGGAAGAGGCCACCAAGATTGTAGAGGGAATGAGAATTGTAAGCTACAGCATACTTGTATTAAGAAATGAAATTAATGCTGCAGGAAGTTATGCCAAAGCTAAGCCAAAACAAGATGAAGCATCTAAGTTGATGATTTCGGTTGCAGACGCAAAGAAAAAATTTGATGATTTGTATTTTGTCTCTACTGAGCTAAGTAAGAATACTGCTGGTGGAATAAGCGATGCAAAAATTAAAGAATTAAAGTCAAAAGCAGACGAATATCTTAACGTATCCTGGGCTGGGGCTGTAGAGGCCGGCAGAAGGGCCGAAAAGTATAAAACCGATGAAGCAAATGCGCGAATCGCTGCATCGAGAAGAACTTCAAGCAGTAGAAATAATAGATCTGGTAGCACCTACAGGTATAATCCACCCGTCACGCCCACGCGCACCCCACAGAATAATTGTCCCGGCTTTACCAATGGTCAAAAAGTTGAAACCGAATCCAGACAGCTTCCTGTTGATAAGGGTAGGAGTAGCTACACTGCAACTAGACAAAGAATAGTGTTTTGTAGCAATGGCAATATCACTTATGGCAAGTGGTCGATATATCAATAATCCTTTCAACTTCAGCATAATATTTGATCACTACATTAATATATATGTCTAGTATGAACGATTACCTTAAATCATTTTCGCCAAACCCAGAAGCTACTCAAATAATAATAATGCTACCAGATATTTGGAGCCAAACTTCGTATTCGGCCGATACGGCCACTCAGTTTGCGGAAAAATTCGGTATGCCAGTGTATATGCTCGATTACTTCTACCAACTAACTGGAAAGGCAAATAACTTTAACCCACAAACCGATCAAGCTATTGCGCCCGAGCTGATGTCTAAAATGACCGGCGAGGACTTTTTAGCTATCTTTAATAAGGCCCTAGAGGATATTAAACAGAATCAACCGAAGCTAGAATTCATAATCGTTATAGGCTTTTGCTTTGGTGGCCGCCTGGCATATCTAAGCGGCTTAAGTTCTGAAGTCAAGAAGATCGTGGCCTTCTATGGTGCAGGTGCGCATACTGCTAATTATTATGAGGGCAAGACCCCCGTCGAGGCACTCTGCGAAATTCGCCGAAACGACCAAAGCCTAAGTGTGCTTTCGTTTTACGGATTGCAAGACGGCAGTATCCCAGAATCTGATAGGCAAGCAGCTGCACAGGCCTTTAAAGATGCTGGCATAAACTACACTGAAAAGATTTATGATGCCGGCCATGCTTACTTCCAGCCGGGTCGAGCCGACATGTATAACGAAGCCGCGGCTAGTGCCTCGTGGGCTGACCTCCAAAATTTTATTAGGCAATAATTGTGCTACCATATAGGTATGGAAAAACCTATGCATATACATATTATAGGTGTCGGCGGAATCGGCACTTCAGCGCTGGCTCAGTACTATAAAGCCAAAGGCAATGTTGTAAGTGGCTCGGACGCATCTCGCTCTGAAATTACAGACTTCTTAAAGGCCCAGGGTATCAATATTTACATAGGCGATGATGCCGAAAACGTGCGTGGTGCGAATTTAGTAATTCATAGCGCAGCGGTTAAAGAAGGCAATGCCGAATACGATGCCGCCAAGCACGATAAAATCCCAACCAAGCTTTACGCTGAGGCAATGGGCGAGATTACTGATAACTATACACTTATAGCTATCTCTGGTAGCCACGGTAAAAGTACCACCACCTCGATGGTCGCAAAAATCATGATTGATGCTGGGCTGGATCCGACTGTAGTGGTAGGTACCAAGATGCACGAGCTGAATGGTAATAATTTCCGTATGGGACAAAGTGAGTTCTTTATACTCGAAGCCGACGACTATAATCGCCACTTCCATAATTACCGCCCAACCGTTTCGGTTGTTACCAATGTGGACCGTGAGCATTTGGATATTTATGGCGATCTAGATGGTGTCAAAGAAGCCTTCAGTAAGTTTTTGGAAGGTACACGCAGTGGCGGCACCATTATTGCAAATGGGCAAGATAAAAACACCGTTGATGTCATTAAAGATACCGATCTGCTAAAACATCGAGTTATTTTATATAACGAAGCCGACCTGGCTCGCCACGAGCTTGGCGTGCCTGGGGAACACAACCAAAGTAATGCCGAAGCTGCATATTGGGTTGGTGAAGTTCTTGGGATTAAAAAAGACTCCATCATAAACAGCCTTCGTGGATTCCGCGGTAGCTGGCGCCGGCTCGAGGAAATTCAGCCCGGAGTCTACACCGACTATGCTCACCACCCCACCGAAATTAAAGCCACACTCAAGGCCCTTAAAGACGCTAACCCAGAAAAGACTTTGGTTTGTGTGTTTCAGCCACACCAGCGCGACCGCTTAAGCAAGCTTTTTGATGAGTTTGCTGATAGCTTTGAAAGCACCGATGAGCTTTATTTAATACCACTATATAGTGTACGCGGCCGTGACGACGGACAGGGCAAAGACTCTCAGCAGCTAGCAGAGCTTATTAAAAAGCCGCAGGCTCGCTACGAAAGTAGCTTCGATAAGGCCTTTGAAGCTGTCAAAAGCAAGTTTAACGATAGTCATATAATAGTCTTCATGGGTGCTGGCGATATCGACGAGCAATTGAGAGCCAAAATCTAGTAATTTTTAAACATAAGAGTTATAATTATTTCATAATAAAGGCTTACAAAATGCAATCTAAAACTTCGCAACAAAAAAATTTATTAAAAAGAATACTTTTAAGTATATCTATAGCTTTCAATGTTATTTTCATTTTTACCGGTATATATTTTTTGGCTATGGTTAATTCCGGCAATCTGGACTTTGAGATACTCAACTTCGCACTAAATAGAGAGAATATTAACTACAACGCACCAGGAAACTGCCTTAGTATAAGTGAAAAGTATATAAATGACAGCGAAACCAAGCTTGATCCTAAAGGAAGAGTATTAAATGAGGATGGTAATGTAGAGTGTATTGTAGAAATAACCCCCCAAGAGGCCGATGTCTTTCAGCAGAAATTAGACAGCGAGACTGCACCAAGCAGTAATTAATTGGCTTTACATATTTTAATCTGAAAATCTCTTTACAAACCAGATAAATCTTGATACTATAGTCAAGTTAAACAAAGGTAATCACATATGAACAAACAAATTCTAGGAGACACCACGGTCTAAACTAAAGTTTGTTTACTCATATGTGGTCGCCTCTCCGCAAGGAAATAAGCGGCCATTTTTAGTTCATTGATACTCAAATATGTTAAATGGGTAAATAAATATAAGAGTAAGTAGTTAGTGTCTATTTATAGACATTTTCTAAACTCAGAGCATCTACTGATAGTTTGCTATTTGCAAATTGTCAGTGTAATTGAAAGCAAATAAAAAGTAGTTACGGGCATATGATGAATGCCTTGACGTGCAATGCCGATGAAGGACGTAGTAGGCTGCGAAAAGCCTCGGGGAGCTGCCAAACAAGCTTTGATCCGTGGATATCCGAATGGGAAAACCCAGTACGAGTAATGTCGTATTACCCATAACTGAATACATAGGTTATGTGGAGGGCACCCGGAGAACTGAAACATCTTAGTACCCGGAGGAAAAGAAATCAACCGAGAGTCCCTTAGTAGCGGCGAGCGAAACGGGATGAGCCAAAACTTATCTGTTTCTTCACTTTCGAGTGAAGTTTTCTTAAGTAATAACAGAGGGGGTTGCGAGGTATCGACTCTTTTGTATCAATAGAGAAGTTGACCAGCTTTATAGCTGAACAGCTTCTCTGATATAAAAGCCATCGTTAAGATCGAATGGATGAAGTTACAAAACAAGAGCGTTATTAGAAGGAGCCTGGAAAGGACCACCAAAGAGCGTGATAGTCGCGTATAATAAAACCTTTTGTCTTTATTGTTGATATTCTCAAGTAGGACGGGACACGTGAAACCCTGTCTGAACCCGGGAGGACCACCTTCCAAGGCTAATTACATTGCATGATCGATAGTGCACAAGTACCGTGAGGGAAAGGTGAAAAGAACCCCGTAAGGGGAGTGAAATAGAATCCTGAAATCATATGCTTACAATGAGTCGGAGCCCCTCACCTTTTTTATCAAAGGTGTATAATTCCAAGAATGTATTACGTTTATATTATTCATAGCAAAATACTCAACCAGTATTATATAGGCCAAACAAATGACCTAAAGCGAAGAATTATTGAACATAAAAACGGTAAATCTAAATCCACAAGTCGCACTGGCGACTGGAAATTGGTTTATTATGAAGCATTCACTTCTCGTAGCCTTGCTATGAGACGAGAAAACAAGCTTAAGCCAAGAAGCAAAGCTTATACGGAGTTATTAAAAAGAATAATTGATAAAAATGGTGAGGGGTGACGGCGTGCTTTTTGTAGAACGATCCAGCGAGTTAATATATACGGCAAGGTTAAGTGTGCAAACGCCACGGAGCCGAAGTGAAAGCGAGGGTTAACTGCCCGACTTAGTCGTATGTATTAGACCCGAAACTAGGTGACCTAACCATGGGCAGGCTGAAGCCGTCGTAACAGGCGGTGGAGGGCCGAACCGTAGTGTGTTGCAAAACGCCCGGATGACCTGTGGTTAGCGGTGAAATGCCAATCGAACCTAGAGATAGCTGGTTCTCCTCGAAATAGCTTTAGGGCTAGCGTCATAAACTACCTATCGGGGGTAGAGCACTGAATGGGTTGAGGGCTCCTCGGAGTACCTCGCTCAATCAAACTCCGAATACCGATAGAGACTATTATGGCAGTTAGAACGGCGGTGCTAAGATCGTCGCTCGAAAGGGAAACAGCCCAGATCGCCATCTAAGGCCCCCAAGTCATAGCTAAGTGGGAAACGGGGTGAGATTGCATAAACAACCAGGATGTTGGCTTAGAAGCAGCCATGCATTTAAAGAGTGCGTAACAGCTCACTGGTCAATTGTGATCTTGCACGGAAAATATAACGGGGCTCAAGCTATGCGCCGAAGATGCGAATTCTATGTTTACATAGAGTGGTAGAGGAGCGTTCCTCGGGCACTGAAGCTGAACCGTAAGGTTTGGTGGAGCGCGGGGAAGTGAGAATGCTGGAATGAGTAACTATAAGGTAGGTGAGAATCCTACCCACCGTAAGACCAAGGTTTCCTGGGCAACGTTTATCGTCCCAGGGTTAGTCGGGCCTAAGCCGAGGACGAAAGTCGTAGGCGATGGACAACAGGTTGATATTCCTGTACCGGCTACTTTGTTCCCATACAAGACGCAGGATGGTAGCGTGAGCGGATTTTTGGCTATATCCGTCCAAGTGCGTAGGCTTCGGCTGAAACACGAATGAAACGAACCGCAAGGTTTGAATTCGCGTGAGCCAAACTGACCAGAAAATTGTATGATTAATAGAAGTAGCCGCCCGTACCGCAAACCGACACAGGTGGTCGGGTCGAGTAGACCAAGGTGCTCGGGAGAACCCTCGTTAAGGAACTCGGCAATACAGCGACCGTAACTTCGGGATAAGGTCTGCCCCGCCAATTTAGGACGGGAGATATTGTTCGGATTCTTAACAATAATTTTTTAAAATAACAAAAACGTTGAAGATAATAGTGTAATCGCTTAAGTTTTCGGACGTGTCTCGCGAATTAAATTGGCGGGGCCGCAGCGAAAGAGCCCAAGCGACTGTTTACCAAAAACACAGGTCTGTGCTAACACGTAAGTGGATGTATACGGATTGACGCCTGCCCGATGCCGGAAGGTTAAGGAGAGAGGTTCACGCCTCGAACTGAAGCCCCGGTCAATGGCGGCCCTAACTATAAGGGTCCTAAGGTAGCGAAATTCCTTGTCGGGTAAGTTCCGACCCGCACGAATGGCGTAACGATTTGGGCACTGTCTCAACGAGGGACCCGGTGAAATTGCAATAGCGGTAAAGATGCCGTTTACCCGCACCAAGACGGAAAGACCCCGTGGAGCTTTACTACAACTTGGCATTGGATTTGGTCATATACTGTGTAGCATAGGTGGGAGACTTTGAAACTTCGGCGCTAGCCGAAGTGGAGTCATCAGTGAAATACCACCCTGTATGTGACTTGGTTCTTACCGTAACCGTTATCCGGTTACGGAACAGTGTCTGGTGGGTAGTTTAACTGGGGCGGTTGCCTCCTAAACAGTAACGGAGGCGTTCAAAGGTTAGCTAAGTTCGGATAGAAATCGAACTGATAGGGTAAGCCCATAAGCTAGCTTGACTGCGAGACTTACAAGTCAAGCAGGTGCGAAAGCAGGAGCTAATGACCCACTCATAACACGTGGAAGTGTGAGAGCGCAACGGATAAAAGTTACCCCGGGGATAACAGGCTTATAGCGCCCAATAGTCCACATAGACGGCGCTGTTTGGCACCTCGATGTCGGCTCGTCCTATCCTGGAGCAGGAGCATGTTCCAAGGGTTTGGCTGTTCGCCAATTAAAAGGGTACGCGAGCTGGGTTCAGAACGTCGTGAGACAGTTCGGTCCCTATCTGGTGTGGGCGTTTAGAAATTTGAGAAGAGTTGCTCCTAGTACGAGAGGACCGGAGTGAACGAACCGCTGGTGTATCGGTTGTCATGCCAATGGCATTGCCGAGTAGCTACGTTCGGACGGGATAAACGCTGAAAGCATATAAGCGTGAAGCCTCCTTCAAGATTAGATTTCTCCATTAGACTCGCAGTAGACGACTGCGTTGATAGGCACCAAGTGTAAGCACAGTAATGTGTTCAGCTGAGGTGTACTAATAGTCGATTGACTTTTTATATACTTTTAATTCTCTGGCAATTTGTAGCTAGTAAGCTACAAATTGGTAGATGTATATTTACCATTTAACAATTTGATATATCATAAGATCCCTTGTGGGTTTTATGCTCGTGTTTTTAGCGAGAGTGCCACACCGGTTCCCATTCCGAACACCGAAGTTAAGACTCTCAGCGTCGATGATACTCTTTATGGGGAAAGTAGAACGACGCGAGCATTAAGCCTACAAATTATAATGGTCGATGATACTTCCGTCATTTGACGGATAGAACGATGCGAGCATTGAATTCATAAGACAAAACACCTAGAAATTAGGTGTTTTTTTGTTTAACATAAGTATTGACAATTTAAGCATAAGTTAGTATAATCATAAGTGCAATAAAAATTAACCAAGAGTTTAGCCTCTTGGAGGGTGTGTATAGAGATGGTTAAGCTCCTTAACAAAAGGAGTTTTTCTTATGCCAGGTACACGTGAAGGTGGTCTTAAGGCCGCATCAACCAACAAAAAGCGCTACGGTAAAGAGTTTTATACTCGTATCGGTGCTGTCGGTGGCAAGAAAAGCCGTGGTGGTGGTTTCGCTGCTAACCCAGAACTAGCTCGTTCAGCTGGTGCTAAGGGTGGACGCGCAAGTCGCCGTGGCAAAGCCGCTAAGTAAATAATACTTACATTCAAAAAGCCTCATTAATCTGGGGCTTTTTGTATATGTTTAATTTGACACACTTCTTATGCATGTTTAGTATATTAATAAATATGAACTCAATTACAGAATGATCAATGGGCGAATTTACTAATCCAACACATCCTGAGTCCAATAAGCAACAGGAAACGCTTGAGAAAAAGCGAAAAGCTTGTTTAGATTGGCTAGAAAAACGCGAAATTGATTCAAGTTCTGTACCAATTATAGATATGAATCAACGTGAATTTGATTTATTTCGCAATTTTCCTACTAACCCAAAGGAATACGGGGACTATATAAGAAAAATATATGAAATACCCACTGGCGATCAGCAAGACTGCCGCTACATTATAGCAATAATAAGCCCTATCGGTTCAAGTATACCAGCTAAATTAGAATTGGTAGATGTTACTGAGGTAGATTTTGGAACTACAATAGCCGTGGACTCTGAAGACAAAGAATTTACCAAACCCATAAGGCCCCAAAAACCAGACGGCCCCACTTTGTCAAGTGTAGAATATGCAACAACTGATATAAGTGAAGCTCTAAGAGACGCACACGGCAGGTTAATTGAATTCGTAGAAAACCTTATGCATAACCAGACTGCAGACCCATTTAGTGAAGAAAATGGGGACATAGGAATTAGGGCAGGGGGTTTAATAACCGACCAAAAGGATGCATATATATGGGATTCCTATGATCGAATTGCAGCATCGGTAGTTTTAACAATAAACTTTCCTAGGCAGTATAATTGTGTGTCTATAATCAAAGGCCAAAAGGTTGAAGCAGGAAATGGTAAAGCAGGCATGGCTCAAATACTAAATCCCGAAGTTGTAATGAAGATAGAAGGAGAAGACTTAGCTCAGTTGCAAAATATATATCGCATGCTTTATGAGCAACCAAACTACGCTCTTTCAGAGGGCCAGAGAAGGCAGCGTGATCAACTCTTTAATGACTTATTAGTACATCTAATTTCTACAAGTGCCAATAAAAACAGAGGAATGCAGGAATGGGAAAGACGCAGAAGACGCAGAAGAACTGGTAATACTAACCGAAGGTATTTAAACTAATAAAATAGTTAGATTCCAATTAAGCAAAAAGCCCCATTAATTTGGGGCTTTTTGTATTAACCATAATTACTTTGTATAATTACTGAAATATAAGTAATTAAACAAATGCCAGAAAAACATCCACTCCAAGCCAAATACCCAGACCTGCAAAAGTCCGCACCAGTCCAGCTGTCTGCAGAACAGCACAGAAGAAGAGGCGAGCGAATTCCCAATGAACCAAGTGCTAAACTCGAAGTCTGGCTTGGGGACTTGGAAAGTATTCACACCGGTCGTGGTGCTAGCCCCGAACGCCAAGAGGCCCAGCCCCAAGTAATAGAACGAATCAAAAATATCTATCATCGCGACTACATCACTGGCACCGATGATGATTCAGTAATGCGTAAGATCCGCCAGGATGCTCAAATAGAAGAAAATCGAGGACATGACCTGGTTGAAGACATCATGCAAAGAGTAAACGAAACACTAATTGAGCAAACCCGTGAAGCAATCCAGCAAGACCAAGAACAAAGCCTAGATGCCTGGATAGATTATCTAACTAGCGATGATGCCACTTATCCGATGTGGTTTAAGTACTATGTGTTTCGTAATATCACTAAGCTTGCCGAACTAGACAAAGAAAAAGGCGAATTCCCCAAACGCTCCAAAAGCACCACAGCACGTTTTCCAGAGATTAACCGTGAAGCCTTGGCATATATGGAAGATAGCCTTGCCAAGCACTATGGCTTAAAAAGCCTTGACCCCAATAACCCAGAAACCGAAATAGACCCACAAATGAAAGAGCTTCTGGACAAAGATGCTAACTTTGCCAGTCTCTACAAGCGAGCCATCGACTATGCCACACCAAAAACCATCGAAAACCTCGATGTTACCGATGGTGTATGGGTAAAGTTCGACCAAACAAATGACCCAGAGCAAGGCAAAAAACTCGCCAATAGTCTACATGGCTATGGAACTGGCTGGTGTACGGCTGGCGAGGGCACTGCTCAAGGCCAGCTAGCAGGCGGGGATTTCTATGTATATTACACCAAGAGTGAAGACGGTCAATATTCTGTACCAAGGGTTGCGATACGAATGAATGGCACCAGTAGCATAGGTGAGGTGCGCGGTATTGAAGCCGATCAAAACCTGGAAGGAGCCCTAGTGCCAATAGCTGAAGCCAAAATGGACGAAGTCAACCCGCAGGGCGCTGAAGCTTACAAAAAGAAAGCCGAAGATATGCGCCGGCTTACAGACATTTACAAAAAGCACAAAGAAGTCGAGGAATTAACCAAAGAAGATTTGAGATTTGTTTATGAGCTGGATGGACCAATAGAAGGTTTTGGCTACCGAAAAGATCCTAGGATAGAACAGATACTAACTGGCCGAGATATTAAAAGCGACCTTTCATCTGTACTAGATGTGCCAAAAGATAGAATTAGCACCACCAAAGACGAGGCTTTAAATGGTGGAATGATTTGTCATTATGGTGACATCAGGGTTGTACATGAAAAACTAGACGAAGGCTTGAAACTTCCAAAGAGATTTTTTGGAGATTTAGATCTTGGCGGAATAACAACCGCTGAGGGTTTAACACTCCCGGAAAGCATTGTAGGTGTTCTAAACCTTGGTCATGTAGAAAATATAAAAGGCTTAAAGCTGCCCCAAGTAATCGAAGGGACTCTTAATCTTTCTGGCCTAAAAACTGCGAAAGGCCTGGAATTACCGAGGCGTATCGGTGGCGACCTTCGCCTTAATGGTCTCGAATCTGCGGAAGGGCTTGAACTGCCAGAGCGTATTGAAGGAAGTATACTTCTGCGAAGCCTCGCTAGCCCCAAAGGCTTAGAGCTGCCTGAAAGGGTAGAAAGAGATCTCGACTTCAGAGGTCTACAATCCGCCGAAGGCCTAACCTTACCCAAAAGCATCGGTGGCTATCTCAACCTCGATGGCCTACAATCCGCCGAAGGCCTAACCTTACCCAAAAGCATCGGTGGCTATCTCAACCTCGATGGCCTACAATCCGCCGAAGGTCTAACCTTACCCAAAAGCATCGGTGGCTATCTCAACCTCGATGGCCTACAATCCGCCGAAGGTCTAACCTTACCCAAAAGCATCGGTGGCAGTCTCTACCTTAGAGGCGTACAATCCGCCGAAGGCCTAACCTTACCCCAAAGCA
>JBIIIT010000037.1:0-4510 GCA_044234435.1 Candidatus Saccharimonadia bacterium
CCCGAACCTTACCTAGTATTTGCTGCTCCTTCTCTTGCTGGTCAGCAAGCCGCAAAAGCGATTCGTCTAGAGTACCAGACTGTTCACCAGCATCTACAAGGCTAATAAATATGTGATTAAAAAGCGCAGGGTATTCCGCAAAGGAGCTCGCTAAGCTCTGGCCGCCCTCTACACTTGCCGCAACTTTCAATAAAATTGTTTTAAACTTAGGGTTATTTACCTGTTCAATTGAAGTATTAAGAGCCTGAGTAATTGGTAGGCCTGCTTTCACGAGCGTCGATAGCTGACGCGTAAATATAACCCTGTCTTTAGCTTTGATTCCACTGCCAAAAACATTTTTCTTCCATATTCCTTCGGCTTCTGAGGCTAGCTCAATTTTGATAGGATATAGCTGCTTTTCATTTAAAATACCGGCGGCAGCGTTTTTGCTGTCGGCGCTGATTTTACCTTTGCGAACTTCTCCAGTCTGCTTATCTTTGGCGGTGTAAACAAAATCAATCATTTACACACTACCTCTGCATAAGTCTTTCAAACTCTTCTACATTAACTGCAAAGCCCCGAGCCACTTCATAGCTGATTTTGCCTTCGTGAACTAATTTGACCAAAGTAGTGTCCATTGTTTGCATACCTGCTTCTGCGCCGGTCTGGATAACGGCATCTATTTGGTGGGTTTTGGCATCGCGAATGATATTACGCACGGCTGCGTTAACTACTAGGATTTCTGCAGCGGCAACACGCCCGCCCCCTACCATAGGTATTAGACGTTGGCTTACAATTGCCTGGAGTACGTTGCTAAGCTGAATTCGAATTTGTTGCTGCTGATGTGGTGGAAAGACATCTATCATACGGTCGATTGATTGCGAAGCCGAGTTGGTGTGTAAGGTTGCTAACACCAAGTGGCCAGTTTCGGCCAATGTGACAGCGGTCGAGATGGTTTCAAGGTCGCGCATTTCACCAATTAAAATTACGTCTGGATCTTCGCGTAGGGCTGAGCGCAAGCCTGCCCCGAAGGTTAAAGTATCGAAATGCACCTCACGCTGAACAATTATGGATTTTTTGTGGTGGTGCTGGTATTCGATTGGGTCTTCAATAGTAATAATATGAACTGCGCGCTCGGTGTTTATCTTATCTATCATTGCTGCTTGGGTGGTGGATTTACCACTACCGGTTGGCCCCGTAACAAGTACTAGTCCTCTGGGATATTCAGTAAAGGTATTAATGACTGGCGGCAAGCCGAGCTCTTCGACAGTTCTGATTTTGGTCGGGATTAAGCGCAGGGCAACTGCGAGGTTACCCTTTTCGTGGAAGGCATTGACCCTAAATCTCGCCAAATTTCCGTAAGCAAAAGAAAAGTCTAGCTCTAAATCTTCTTCAAGCATCTTGCGCTGTTTTTCGTCTAGTACTGAGTAAGCCAAAGATCTGACATCATTTGGGCCAAGGACCGTTGGGTTTTCAACTCGTGTTAAAGCACCATCGATTCTTAACATTGGAGGGAGCCCTACCTGCAAGTGCAAATCTGAAGCGTCTCTTCTTAAAACTTCGTCTAAAAGAGGTTCAATTCTAATACCACCCTGCGGCGCGGGCTGTGCTTGATTAGTCTGGGCTGGTGTTTGCTGTGTCTGCGTTTGGTCCATATTTTTAAGTGTCTGTTGATACTCTCGAAACTTCCTCTAGGGTCGTGACCCCCGTAAGGGCTTTCATTATTCCGTCTTGTTGCATAGTTAGCATGCCTTCTTTCTGAGCCTGCTGTTGCACCACGGTTGAAGTGGTGTTTTGGCTTAATAGAAGCTTTTCCATATTTTCGGTCATTTCGAATATTTCATAAATACCGATACGACCCTTGTACCCATCTGTGCAGTCTGGGCAGCCTTCCCCCTTGTATAAAGTATAAGCGTTTTGACTAGCAATTGGCAAATTGTCATAACCCATTTGTTCGCCAAGCTTCTTTGACTCCTCTGGAGTCTTCGGGAGCAAGTGCCCCACTAAGTTATTTATCATTTTTACAGCTGCTTCGGAGGCTGGGAAAGCCTTTCGGCACTTTTCGCAAACCTTACGAACCAAGCGCTGCCCCATAACGGCGTTGATGGTACTAGCTATCAAAAATGGCTCAATTCCCATATCTAAAAGACGCGGCAAAACACCGGCGGCGGAGTTTGTGTGCAGCGTTGATAATACAAGGTGCCCAGTAAGCGATGACTGCACAGCTAGGTCGGCTGTTTCGTGGTCACGTATTTCCCCTACCATAATGACATTAGGGTCTTGGCGTAAAATCGAACGAAGGCCGTTAGCAAAAGTAAGCCCGACAGCATTATTTACTTGCATTTGATTTATTCCATCCATTTTGTACTCCACAGGGTCTTCTAGGGTAACGATATTTATCTTGCCGCTCTTAATGGTCTGGATAACTGCGTACAGAGTTGTTGACTTACCACTTCCTGTTGGCCCAGTAGAAAGTATCATTCCATAGGGCTTTTTAATAGCTTCTTTTAATATCCTGGCTGAGCGGCCCCTAAAGCCAAGGCTGTCGATATCCAAGATACCTTCTGATTTATCAAGCAAACGAATTACAATCTGCTCACCGTATGATATTGGCGCGATTGCAATGCGCATATCGACAGTCTTGCCCTTGGTTCGATACTGCGCCTGTCCGTCCTGAGGAATACGATGCTCGTCGATTTTAAGATTTGAGAGAATCTTAATACGTGACACCAAAGCCGCTTCGGTTGTCTTAGGAAGGGTCATAATTTCCTGAAGCATTCCATCTATTCTAAAGCGAATCTTAACCGACTTTTCGCGTGGTTCTATGTGGATATCTGAAGCTTGCGAATTAATAGCATATTCAAAGATCGTATTGAGTGCCCTAGTAATTGGTGCGTCCTGAACGATTGTGCCGATTTTGCTCGGGTCAGTCTTTTCGAGACGCTTAACATCTTCGTTAAGCTTTTCGGTTTCTTCCTGTTCTTCTTCGCCTAGCGCCTGCTCAACTTGCTCGGAAAGATCTGAGGTATAACTATTTATCCAGTGTTCTATCTGGCTTTTAGGAGCCATGTAAGCATTTATTGGATAGCCCGTCTTTCTAGACAAGAAGTCTATGGCCTGCAGATTTTGTGGATCTAAGGTTGCGACATTTAATTTGCCATCTACCACCCCAAATGCCACCGACATAAAGGATTCTGCTACTTCACGAGGAATTATCGCTAGGACATTATTAGGAATAGTTACCTTTGATAAATCCACAAACGGTGTATTGGTGCCCATCGCCATAATCTTTGTGGCCTGATCTTCTTTAATTCGCTGAGTATCTACCAAAAGCTGAAGTAAGCTTTTGTTCTGCTGGATAGCGTCTAGCTTGGCCTGCTCAAGTTGCTGAGTATTTAAAATGTTCTGCTGAGCAATAACCTGTTCGATTTTGCGTTCAGTATCCGCCGACAGAATCATTGATCAATTTCCCCTATTTAAGCTGTTTTCTAAAATGCTTGAAGCTTTATTAGCTCCATTTGTGTTCAGATTAGAAGTTGGGCTAATATTCTGGTTATAATCAACTGTATCCTCTTTGAGAACCTTAAGCTGTTCTTGGTTGAAATTTGGGTTTACAGGGGCTGGGACCAAAACCTTTATTCCGGTTCCAGCTGTAGGTGGTGCAAAATATCTATACAGTAGTGCCGCAACCGCAACAAAGACTGCTGCCGAAATAGCTATTGAGATAACATTTTTCTTGTTCATTTAAGAGGTTCCTCCTTAGGCTCAATATTTGCTGGGCCTCTCCAATAAACTTTGAAATTAGCTGAAGCTGTCAAGTTCCCAGTTCCGCTTACAGACATACTTACAAAATCCATGACTCTGGAAGAGTTTTCAGTTTTTCTTACAAAATCCAATATCTTCGGAAGTGTCCCTTCGATGTTAACAGCAATGGAGTAAGATTGATCTCCAGAAGTAGTTTGAGTTACTGTGTTTGCAGCAGTACCCTTACTGACAGTTGGAATTTTAACTCCTGACTCTTGACCCATTTTTTCAATCATGGCTATAAGTTCTTTAAAACCTTCGTCTGTCGGCATAGCATTTAATATTAAATCTGCATCAGATTTGCCGTTTTGACCAGGCACATTTATAGCATCGTAATTGGGCCTGAGTGCTGCGATATCGACCTTTTTCTTTTCTAAAAGCTCTATTGTCTTGTCCTGGGCTTTGTTTTGATTGGTCTGATAAACATATCCGCCAATGAGCCAATACAATACTGCGCCTCCTGCCACTATGATAAGTGCTGTAAGGCCAACCATAGCAAAAACGAAGTTTCGAGTTGCCTTGTCCTCACCCAACGAAACATCCGTATCCGGTACAGAGATGGATTTTTTTGTCTTATTTTGATTGGATTTGCTTGATTCTGGCATTTACTTTTCCGCCTGCTGTTTTATAAGCTTTTGATTAACCTTAAAAGTCATAGAAAAATTAACCTTGCCACTGTTTGCGTCTTTACTGACTGATGAAATTTTAGCATCTGTAAAAATTGGCT
>JBIIIT010000034.1:0-5082 GCA_044234435.1 Candidatus Saccharimonadia bacterium
GAATCGAAATGACTCTAAAGCATTTCAGTGAAGTTATAGTTACAAACATTGAAGATAAGAATATGCTTTTGAAAAAATATCCAAATAAAAACTTCGAAATAATTAGAGTTGGTAGCAATATCGAATACAAAGGCATAACTCCAAATCAAAAAACTAAGTTAATTGAAGAGATAAATCCTGATAATAAAAAAATAATTACATACTTTGGATTTATTGACCCTAGTAAAGGCGTAGAAAATCTAATCAAATCACTCGAAGGCTTAAATGGAAACTACAAGCTTGTTTTAGCAACAGATCATAATCCCAACAATCAGTATCATAAAAAAATAAATGAATTAATTGTCCGCTTGGGAGTAGATGTGCACTGGACGGGATATCTCAGCGACGATAAGGCTTCGCATATTCTCCAGCTGACTGAACTGGTTGTTTTGCCTTTCGATAGCCCTATTAGTACTCGAAGAGGAAGTATGATTGCATCTATTGCGCATGGTTGCTGCGTAATAACTACCGGCCCATCAGAGGAAATTTTTGTTCATGAGCAAAACTGCTACTTAACTAAAAGCAATAGCATTGAATATATAATTGAAGCTGTAAAATATCTTGATAAGAATAATAGGCTTGTAGATAAAATTAAAGTTGAAGCTAAGAAAACCAGCAGGATGTTTAGTTGGGGTATAATAGGCCGAGAGCATGATAAAAAATATCAAAGAATTCATAAATAAAAGCAAAACAGATATCGATCAACTTCTTTTGGGTCTGTTAATACTTAGTCTGCCTTTTGAAAGAATACCTTCGTTTGATGTGTTCGGAATTACTATTAGGCTCAGTCTTGTGGTTGGTGCAGCAGTTATAGCTAGAGCGATATATTTATTATTATCAAAAAGGACTAAATTAAAATTTACATTTCCAATTAAAATCCTTGTGGCTCTTGGGGTGTGGATGATTCTGATTATTCCAGTTTCAATTAATTATCAAAGGGCACTGCAAGTTGTTTTATTTAATCTATTTGTTTTTGCAATCGCTTTGTCGGTTTCGGTTTTATACAAAAAGGAATATCTAAAGAATTTAATTTCATTGTTATTTTTTGTAACAATATTTATTTGTGCTTTGGCATTTTACCAATTCTTCGGAGATATAATTGGCATTCCTTATGAATATACCGGGCTTGCAGAGCGTTATACTTCCGGACTTTTTGGATTCCCAAGAGTTCAGGGAGCTTCACTTGAGCCACTTTACTTTGGTTCTTTCATGCTGATACCAACAATGATTGCTTTGGCTCTCTCTTTAACTCAAAAGAATTTGATAACTTCTAGAAAAGTTATTTATTTACTATTATTTATTTTTTCAACTACTATTTTTATTACTATTGCCAGAGGAGCCATATATGGTTTTGTGGTGGCTATAGTTGTGACGTCTTTAATATTTTTGATAAAGCGTTTGACCAGTTGGAAATTGGTGAGCTTAGGATTAGTAACTGTTATTTTGGCTTTTGTAGCATCTCTAATAATTGTGAACTATGGTAGCCGTATACCAGTAGATTTATCAAAAACTTTTGGCAAAAGGGGAGCTGCCGCATTTACGCAGCAGCTAACTAGAACCACCCTTAATGACACAGATGAGAGGGCGATAGCTAGGCAGCAGGCACTAGATTTGTTGAGTGATAACAAGTCCGCGTTAGTGCTTGGCCTTGGGCCTGGTCAATTTGGACCGTACATTCAAAATAATAATAAAGTAGATGGTGGCTGGGCAATAGTAAATAATTTAACTCTAGAATTATTGGTTGAGCTAGGCATAGTCGGACTAGCTTTGGTGGTGGTTTTTTTCCTGTCGATTGTAGTACAAGGATTCAGACAAGTTGGCACTAAAAAACCTGAGTTACTTAGCTCGGTTGTACTGGCCGGACTAATCGGGTATTTGGCGTCCCAGGCAATTCAGTATCAGGGATTTTCAACACTTTATGTAGTACATATTTGGGTCGTAGCAGGTCTGATCATGGGCATATTATATAAGGTAAAAAAAGATGCTTAAGTTGAGTCAAATTTATAAAAAAATAAAAAGCAATCAAAGATATGATTATATATTAGTATTTTCAATATGTTTGGCAGTTATAATCGCTAATTACATTTGGGTTAGTTTGGAAACTAGGCCTCCACATTGGGATATGGCAAGACATCTATACAATAGTGTGTGGTATTTGGACTATTTTAAAAATGGCGAGATAACAAAAATAGTAGCAGATTATAAATATTATCCACCGTTTTTATATTTGGTAACGATACCATTTTATTTACTATTCGGCCTGACCATTAAGACATCTATACTTTCAAATTCATTTTTTATTTTCGTTCTAGGATTTTCTATTTACGGAATAGGAAAAAATTTGTGGGGAAGAAGAACTGGTATTTTAGCTTCAGTTTTTATTCTGTCTTCTCCGATGATTATTACTCAATTCAAAGAGTATCAAGTTGATGCACCATCAACGGCTATGGTTGCACTTGTCACTTACTTATTAGTTAAGGGTAAAGAGTTTAGTAGCAGGTGGTGGTCTCTATTTCTTGGGTTGGCAGTTGGCCTTACATTTTTAACTAAATGGACTATGGGCTTAGTTGTTTTGCTGCCAATTTCGTATGCAATTCTGTTGGGTTTAATTAAATCATGGAAAGCCAGAGACTCGGTTATATTTTTCAATATAATTGTATTTATATTGACTGCATTCTTTGTTTCGAGTTTTTGGTATCTGCAGAATTTTGGACAATTAACGTATGACCTTTTACTAAACGGTAATAAAGCCGGCATCACTGAAGGTGATCCTGCTGTAGGGACTTATGCAAGCAACGTCTGGTATGCAAATAACGCAATTAATAATCAGCTATACCTTGTGCCTTTTGCATTTTTTATATTTGGACTGTTATACAATTTAAGAAATTTGAAAAATTTTGGCAGAAAGAATATTTATCCTATTTTGCTCATAGCTGGGGCTATTTTTATTTTCACTTTTTTGAGAAATAAGGATGCAAGATACACTCTTCCGATATTGGTGGGAGTTGCTATCCTATCGACTTATTGGATAAGTTTAATATCGAAAGGCAATGTAAAGAGAATAATTACTATAATACTTGTGTCCTATTGCTTCTTAGCCTTTATTTTAATAAGCTTTGGAGTAAACTTTATTCCTGCTAAATTGGAATTTGGTAGATTAAATGTCTTTTCTCAAAAAGGCTACATTATAGGTCCGCCAACAAAAGAGGAATGGTACCAAGAAAAAATTTTTAATGATATTTCAAAAGAAGTAGGCGAGGGTACTTTGTACATAAATTCAGCACCCGAATATATGTTTTTTAATAGCTGGGGGAACAGATACTACTCGAAGATATACAGTTTAGACATAGTTGATAGCAATGAGGCTGAATTCATAATTGCCTCTAGATCAAATTATTCTTCATTTTTAAGCAATTATAATATTTTAAGCCAATACCAGCTTCCAAATAACGACGTAGCTTATTTAATGAAGAGGAAAAATTGAAAATTGAAGATTTCAAAAAAAATATTTTAGCCGATATTGATAAAACACTTATCATTTTGTTATTTTTCAGTTTGCCTTTTGATAAGACTCCCTCGTTTGAACTGTTTACGGTAACAATAAAGGCCAGCTCAATTATTGGTCTATTGATAATTCTTAGAGTGATTTATCTAATAATAAATAAAAAGATTAGCATAAATTACAATTTTGCCTACAAGGTGTTGGCCTCATTTATCATTTGGATTATTTTACTGATTCCTGTAAGTATTAACTTTAATAAATCATTTGAATATGTAGCATTTAGTGTATTCGTGATTCTAATGGCAATTTCAATAAGCCTGATTTACAAAAAAGAATACAACAAGTCGGTAGTGGGGGCTATTTTTATTTCGGCTATTATTGTTTCGGTGTTTGGGCTAATTCAATATTTCGCTGATTATTATAATCTGCCCAATAATTTTATAGGCTTGAGTGATTTGTACACTAAAAAAACATTTGGTTTTACGAGAATTACATCTTTTTTGCTTGAGCCATTGTATCTGGCATCTTATATGGCTTTGCCATTGAGTTTGAGTTACTCATTGCTGATTAATAAAAATATTAAATATAATTATAAAAAGTTTGCAATATTTGTTCTGATATTTAGCTTTATTATATTCATGTCTCTATCTAGGGGCGGAATATATGCTTCTTTGGCTTCAGTATTATTTATTTCCATCATCACTTTCTTTAGTAAATCCATAAGTCCAAAAAAACTAAGTCTGGCCATATTCTTGTTAATTCTAAGTTTTATTTTTAGCCAAATAACAGTAACTCTTTTTAATAGAGATCCAAGCGATTTTACTCAAGGCAAAAAAGGAGCAAGTGCTTATTTGGATCACGTTGTTGATCCACAGACCGACCCGCTAGATACCCGGACAGCTGCAAGAGCTAGAGCAATAAATGAGATTAAGAATAATCCTAGTGACCTTATTCTTGGTATAGGCCCAGGCCAGTACGGACCTTATGTGACTGCAAATAAGCAGATACAAGGTAGATGGCCAAGTCTTAATAATTTACCCCTAGCACTGAGCCTAGAGCTCGGCCTGTTAGGACTTGCTTTGGTTGCTGTATTTACCATATATATAATTTTTTTATCAGTAGCCAGATCCTTCAAGGAAAAGGACTTGCTCACTAAGATATTTTTAGTCTCTTTATCTGGATACTTGATTGCACAGGGAGTTTCTTATCAGACATATTCGACTCTTTATATAATGCATATTTGGGCAGTACTGGGAATTCTTATGGCCCTAGCTGTCTATAAGCGAAAAAAACTTGTCTTTAAGGTATAATTATTCAGATGAAAATATTAATCGATGGAAGAGGAATAAAAAAGACTGGAATCGGTAGGTATATAGAGAATACTCTCCGAGAGATTTTATTAATTGATAATAAAAATACCTATGTCCTTTTGGTTCGCCCTGAAGATAAAGGAAGTATTAATATTAAGGCAGATAACTTGTCGTTTGTTGATGCCGAAATTGAATGGTTTGGTGTAAAAGAGCAGACTGAGCTTCTAAAAT
>JBIIIT010000035.1:0-5034 GCA_044234435.1 Candidatus Saccharimonadia bacterium
TTGACTCATACAGAAATTGCAAAAAAGGTGAATGAAAAAATCAACGATAGCTGGTGGGCACAGACAATTACGGTGGCTTACGAGCAGCAATCTGGAAGGCGAAAACCTGGGCAGAGAGCCGACGGCACCTACGAAGCATCGACCACCAAAATGAGCGATAAAGACCCCCAAGATTTAATAAAAAAGTGGACTAGTTATGCTGCCAATAATTCGGAGCTTAAAAATAAATTGGCTTCAGATCCAGAGGTTTCTAAAACTCCAAAAAGACATTCATGGAAAGCTGAATTAAAAAACTCAAACAGGGCATTTGTTGCGTTCGAGAAAATGAAGAGCGGTAAAACTCAAATATCTGTTATGGAGCAGAGGATTAAGACAGAAAAGGAGCTCGAGGCTTCTAAAAAGTTCTGGAAAAATCATTAGAAGAATTCAAGGAAGCATAAATGCAAGATAATAATCAAAGCTCAGATTTAAATAATGAAAACAGCGAGGCAAAAACTACGAGCAACCTTGTTTCAGATAGTAAATCTTCTGAAGCCACAAATTCTAATAATAAAATTGATGCATCCAAAATTTATCCAGACGCAAAATTAAATCCTCTAGACAATGCCAACGAAAACGCAACACAGGCTGGGCAAAGCCAAGCCCTTGCCAAGGCTCAAGTAGAGAGCCAAACTGCGGATTCTAATAGGGCAGTATCTATGCGGGTAAAATCCTTGCTAGTTTTGGGAATTTTCTATTTTATAAATGCCGCAATAACTATCACACTATCTTCATGGTTAGTATACTTGGGCTTTGATAGCTTCATAACAAATATCGGAAAAATAGAAAACATTCTTTTTTATGGCTTCAATTGGGCTGGTTGTACTTCAGCTCATTCTCGCCGTTTACCTAATTATTTCTAAGGATAATTACAGGGTGGCATTCATTCTTAAAATATTTTTAGTACTGCAGATATTGTCTGTATTTAGTAATTTATTTAATCTCACTGCACTTGTGGTTAGTAGTCTATTCTTGATTTTTATATGGTATTTATATAGTCGGGTTAAAAACTTAAATTATCTTTAGTCCGTAATTTTGTTTACTTATTTTTATCTTGATCTTTAGTCACTGATTTTCTTTTTTTATAAAACCAGACTAAGCCAATACCTGCTATGACAAGCAATAAAATTCGGCCTATACTTTCCAGACCTGAAAGCTGGTTCGATAAATCGTCAAGCGTACCTTTTGCGGTATAGCCAAGGTATAAGAAAAACATTGAGCGCACAAAAAGCCCTGCTGCACTTGCAAGCAGGTAAGATTTTAGTTCGAGCTTTAATATACCCGCCACAATCGAAACAGGCGCTGTGGGTACCAAGGGGGTGGCACGAAGAAAGAAAATAGCAACTTCATCGCGCGAACTTTTTTCGAGTTTTTTACCTATCGACTCAATTCCTTTATGGCTTAGTCCAAATATACGGCCAAACTTTCCGGTAATAATATCCTCTGCCTTGTCGGCAATAATATAAAAAACGTAGCTGCCAATTGTTTTGGCAAAAGTTGCGATAAACCCAAGCAGGAATAAGAAAATAATATTCTGACCTTGGCTGGCAGCCAAAGATCCGGAAAGAGTCAGTATGAAAGGGGAAGGAATAAAGGCTATTATTTCTTCGGCTAAAGAGCCCAATAAAATAAAAAGGGGCAAGGGCATAGTGTTAGATAAATTCTGAATATAGATGAGAAGTGTTTCAACCATTCATACTATCTTTGCATATGTACTTTGGCGCTTCAAGCTATTTTGAAATAAACTACTGACCCAGTTTTTGGTCAGACTAGTTAGTTGAGTTTGGAAACCCCCAAATGATTTTTAATACTACTTAGTAAGGAAAGAATTTCTTTTGAGATAAAGCATTCTGTTGATTGCTGACAATGCAAAGTTATCCGACTACATATTTTATAACTTTTCCTTTTCTATCAGAGTAGATATGCCTTCTATAACTGTCTTTAGTTTATCAGCCTTAGGAGTTAGTGAATAAATTACTTCTTTTCCTGAATAGCGTTTTTGAATTAATTTTTCTTTTTCTAAAAAGCGAAGCTTTCTTGTTAGGGTGACTGCATTGATCTGAGTCATTCTCTTTAGCTCATTAAAAGATTTTTCACCAAACTTAGTTAGTTCAAAAAATATCAGTAGATTATATTGGTCACCAACTATTGAAGTAGTGTTAACAATTCTATTTATTTTGGCTTGACTATAGGATCTTCTCATTGGTATACTTTTATTACTAGTTAATATTATTAACTATTATACATTATAAATTAGCCTTTTTAAATAACAATGAGAGGAGGCCTAAAGAAGAAAATTTAATGTTTAAAGATTTGGGATAGGAAAGGAAACAATTTGAAAAGAATAAAATTTAGGAAAGACTCAAAAGTTAATAACTGGTTAACGCACAAGGAAACCAGAGATGATGTTTGGGGCTTTATGTCGAACAAGTTGGCTTTAAAGACTGAGAGTTTAGCCAAATATGGTAAAACGCTCTTACCCGAGCCTTTCAAGAAAGTTTTGCGAGCCTCAAAGAGAATAAACATACAGTCGAACACGAGATATAAGTCTCAAAAAAAGAATGCAGCAATAATTGAAAATAAAGGGTACATTTAAGTGTCACGAACAAATAAAACTTTACAACAAGCCAAGAAATTGGTAGTCAGTGTAATAGGTGCAACCATACTCATAATTGGTTTGGTTATGTTAGTAATGCCGGGGCCAGGATTTCTTGTGATAATCATTGGGCTAGGAATATTAGCAACCGAGTTTGTCTGGGCTAGCTTGCTACTTGAAAAAGCCAAAAAACATTATGAAAAAACTAAACAGAAGATAAATAACAGATCCTCTGACGGTAAATTAAATAAAGAAAGGAACTTGAATGGAAGAACTAACTAATTTAGGCGAAAATTTAGAAGAACTAGGCTCATTGGCGGAAAACCTAAACCCAGCTGAAGAAATAGTATCTGGCATGAGCGATTCAGTGGGTCAGGTGGCTGAACAGGTGCAGGATGATATTGGAAGCTTATTTGGAGGTTAAAATAAAACTTTAAAAACAACTTTCTGTGCGTGATTTTGCTACACCGGCCACCGCTACTTTCATGGGGCTAAATTATACATGCTTACGTATAATAAATAGTCGACAAAAATCGATTACTTATTAAGTATAAGCACTTTGGCTGGCCTTGGTGTTTCAAGTTAGAAAATAATTATTAGTATTATTTTGTAACAAAAGATATAATTATTATCAATGAAAAAGCTTATGCCTAAAGGCTTTACTATTATTGAAGTCATAATCGTTCTTGTAGTGCAGTTATAATGCTTTCAGTTTTTTTGGTTGTACCTCAGTTGCAGAGAAGTTCTAGAAACTCTCAAAGACAAAGGGATGCTTTTGCAATGATTGTAGCCGCCAATGATTATAGGAATAAAGGTGAAGTTATACCCTCTAATGGTATTAACTCTAATGCTACTAGTAATTTTACTAATTATCTGCCTCGTTCAGATTTTAAAGACCCTAGCGGAAGCCCATATTCTATATATGTTCCTACGGGCAACCAAAGTTGGAATTCAGTAGCCAGGATAACAGTTGGTTTTGATAGGGCGTGCACTAGCGATAAATCAACCACATCAACCCTTCTTGCTTCATCGCCTGGCAAGATTGCAGTTGTAATGCCACTTGAGCCCTATGGAAATTTAAATAGGTTTTGTATCGATAATTAAAAAAAATAAAAACCGATAATTTCAATCGGTTTTAAACATAAGCACATTGGCTGGCCTTGTTGGTTCAGTTTAGTAAATGACATGCTCATTATTTTAGAATGCTATCCAAATACTTTATTCGTGCTGACTTGCTTTTTCTATTTAATAAAAATTCAAGATAGCCTCTCTTTTTGCTCTTTGGAAGGCTTTCCCAGGCATCCTGCAAATTATGCTCCTTTAAATATTGCTGCATATCTTCAGGTACTATTAACTTGTCAACTTCATTTAGTTTGTCCCACGCCCCGTTTTGCTTAGCTATTTTAACCAGCTCTAGCCCTCGCTTACGCATCCTTCCCTCTGAAATTAGTCTAGCTACCTTGTCTTTATTTATTTTGCTCCAAGCGCTTTTGGGATTCCGAGGGGAAATTCTTATCTTTGTTTTGTCGTCATCGACTTTTCCACCCAGAGAATCTACCCAACCAAAGCACAAGAGAGTGTTAACCAAATTATCTCTAGTTAGATCTGTAAGCCCGGAAGAGAACTTATAGTGCTCCAGCCATATAGAGTCTGATGTATCTGCATTAACTTCAAGCCAGTGTTCTAGCTCATTCAAATTTTTTACAAATACTTGCTTCATAATTCTATGTATTTTAGCAATTTTAAGCTTTTTTGAGAAACTCAGGAGTTACTGTGTGTGCTATAGATAATTTTAAAATTAAAAAAATCGATATTATTGTACCGATTTATAAACATAAGCATATTGGCTGGCCCTGGTTTTTGAGGTTATAAATAACTAAGTACTCAATAATATCCTTGTAATTAAATTGTATGAAATTTGTGGTTTATAAATTTGATTGACTGTTCCGACAATATATATTTTCTTTTCTGGGCAGTAATAAGCTAGTGCTCCACTGAGGCCAGAATGCCCAATTAAAGCTGGAATTTTTTTAAATGCAGTAATAAAAATAGGCGGATTAAATCTCATAAATCCAAGGCCATATTCGAGTGGAAAAAAGATTTTATTGTAGTGCAGTCCACTAAATACTTTTGTGTCAAAAAGTGAATTACCAAAAAAAGATCTGATAAAAATCATTAAGTCATCAAGATTTGATACTATACCTCCATCGGGGCCGAAAGAGGCCATGGCATTGGGTATATTCAATTTAAGACCCTTGTAATTAAGTGCAACTGGCCTAGTATCAGAAGGGTTTCTGTATAAGTAAGTATCCTTAAGTTTTAATTTGTTAATTATTCTTTCGCTAATATTTTGATGGTAGGTTTTGTTTGTAATTACTTCAATTATCCTGCCTAATAAT
>JBIIIT010000001.1:0-51262 GCA_044234435.1 Candidatus Saccharimonadia bacterium
CTCATCGGTGCCGGTCAAAAAGAAGGAATCGCGCCCACGGTTTTTATAATATCTTGCCAAAGTATCGGCCTCAAACAATTCCATTGCATAGCCGATATGTGGCTTTGCATTGGCGTAAGCTATAGAAGTTGTGACATAGTAACTATTTTTCTTTTGAATCATTTGCAGTATCTTTTTTCTTTTTAGAATTATTGTTACGTAATTTTACCATTGTCAGTATTAAAATAACAGATATGATTGAGACCAATACAAGTACCATTGGCAAATAATTATTGGTTATATTTGAGCTTGCTAAAGCACCTGAAGAAATAGGATCAATTAATTCGATCTTGCTAAAAGAGGAAAAAGAAAGCCCTAGGTTCCAGGCCGTACCTTTTAATAACTCAGAGGGCGCCAAGGTCTTGGTAAGAACAATTTTATCTCTGGCAGAAATAAACTTAACTTTAGCATCAAATATTGTGGCATTACTTGGGGAGTTTACTTGGTATGATGTAAACGAAATAAAAGGTAGAATTGTCCAATTTGTGGCATTAATCTTAGCATCATTGGAAACTTTAGGGATTTCGGTTGTGTAAGAAAGCTGAACATTTTCATACTGGTAGTTTGTGTCCAAACCAGCCTTAGTTACAGCAACTGGCTCGGAATCATTTTCGCCCCAAATTGCAAAGGCAAGATGATCTATATCGCTGATTCCGAAATTATTAAATTTCTCTCCCCAGGTTGGATCTAAATTAATCCAGCCATTACCTGGAATGTAAACCTGCACCCAAGAGTGAAGCGAATCGCTGACGCTCTTTGATTTTTTCAAATCACCAGAATAAGCGTATCCCACGGGCATACGAGCTGGTATTCCAGCTGCCCTAAGAAGAGATATTGTAAGATCCGAATACTCTAAACACACTACATTATTTGGATTATTTAAAGCCTCAAGGCCACCTTGTCTAATATTATATTTTATTTTTTCGTTGTTATAATTTAGGGTTTTTAATACATAGTCATTAATAGACTTTACTTTATCTATCACAAGGGACTTGTCGGCTGTTAACTCGTTGGCTTTTTGTTTAATCTGATTATTATCAGCAGGCCAATACTTTGTTGCTTTTGTGTAATTTGCTCTTATTGGCTGAGGAATATCTTTTATGTCTCCGCTCTTTGTAAAATCATATTGTATATACCTAACGTCAGCCAGCACATCCGCCTTGATGTCCAATTTCTGATTTGCCTCGAGTTTGTACTTAGCAATTACATTGCCATCTCCATCCACTCTAGTTGAAATTGGAGCAGGATCAATTCTTTCCAAAAATGAACTTTGCGATTCTGTGCTAGGCGGCAACGCTATCTCAAAGTCCTTTGTACTACTAGTGTCGTTCACTAAAGGATAAATAAAGTTTGCTTTGTACGTTGTGGAGTCTCCAAAAAGCAGCTGGACTGAATTGTTAAAAAGGTCATCTTTGGAAAAGCTGAAAGTCTTTGTGCTGGCTGTCTGGCTGGTTAGCTTAGGCAATTTACCGAACCCATGAACCTGACCATAATCATTGGGTACGGTTAGAGTAACATTATATTCATCTCGATTCTCGGCTGAAACACCAGGGATATAAACAACATTAGCTCGACCTTTATTCTCGACAATATCCGGGGTGCTGTATTGAATAATAAAGCTCCAATTTAAGCCCTGCCCAACATTGGCCCTATTGAAGTTAACCTTTATTTCTGTGTAGTCATAACTAAAACCGACGCTCTCTCTTGTGATTTTCGCAGTTTCGTATGGGATTGAGCTGCCATTTGAATAGTAAACTTGAATAGAATTAATATTTGCGCTCGGGGTCGATACCCTAATACTATCCAAATATTGAGTTCCAGTGTTATTGGTAATATTGTAAGTTTCTTTAACTAATGTGTTGCCATCATTTCTGACTAGATAGTTAACATCGATATTATAATTAAAATTTTCAGAGGCTCGTGCTTTAGTTAGGCTAAATAAAAAGCTTAGTGAAATTATGGTCAGCAATAATATTGCTACCAGAAAAGTTTTTTTCATCTTTTTGAATCTGAAAAGCATATGCCTATTTTAGCATAAGCAATAGGTGTAATTAGATTATTTCCGCCGACAAGCAATGATTATATAGATTCTCCCAATCTTGCATGGAAAGCTCTTGAGCTCTAGCGGTTGGAGCAATGCCGGAAGTTTCTAATAATTCTAATACCTTTGAAGTCTCTATTCCTAAACCGCCCGCTAAGCTATTGCGCAACATCTTCCGCTTTTCACCAAAACCGGCCTTTACTAGCCTAAATAACTTTTTAGTGTCAGATTCAAATGCTGGCCTATTTAATCTAGTAATTTTTATGACTGCAGAATCAACCTTAGGGATTGGCTCAAACAATTCTTTATTTACGTCTATAACAAATTCTGCCTTTGCATAGTATTGAACCGAAAATGCCAGAACCGACAAATCCCCTGGCTTGGCCAAAATACGCTGGGCAACCTCTTTTTGTACCAACAAGACCATTAGTTGCGGAGGATTTTGAGCTTCTAAAAGACTGCGAATTAAATTAGAAGTCAGATAATAGGGAATGTTAGCAACTACCTTGTATTTTGGGGGCATTTGGCTATAGTCAAACTTTAGTATGTCCCCCTCGATTAATTTAAAATTTACCTTGCCCTGGAATTTATTATTGAGCCTTGGCAACAAATCCCTATCAGCCTCCACGGCAACAACATTGGCACCACTATCGACAAGTTTTTGAGTGAGTGTGCCAAGTCCTGGGCCAACCTCTAATAAGTTATCTTCTTTAAAAATCTCGGCGGACTTAATGATTTCATCTAATACAAATTCATCTCTTAGCCAATTTTGACCAAAACTTTTTTTAGCTTTCATTTAGACATTTTAGATCTAATTGGGGAATTTTGGTAGCCCAAGCTTAGTTGAACAGCCAGGATGCTGGCTCCAGAACCCACCTTTGCTGGCTTTGGCGTTCTTGATAACCATTTCGTCCTGTACTTGCGGGGGTGCCAAATCGGCTCGTGCATATCCAGTATTCCATCGGTTCCAGGTTGCTGCTGAGAACTGGTAAGCTCCATAATATCCATTTCCGGTATTGGCATTATAACGACCCCCTGTTTCACACATTCTTAATTTTAATAAAAGCTGAGCGTTGTCACCTACTGCATCAATTTTTGTTCCTCTGATAACTATTTTTGCGACTGCCTCTAGAGTTATTTTTTCATCTATTTTTTGTCTACTTAATTCGACAGTGCCTTTTCTATTAACAATATAGCTAACGATCTTTTCACCTTGCTTTCCTTCACTTTCGGTCAGCCTGTAAGATAATGGCTTTGTGGGGTCGTCCTTATATTGTACTTCGGGCTCTATAGCTACCCGCTCCTGAACAACATCTTGAGTTAATTTTAGAATTTTTATATTCATTCCTTTATAAATAGGGTCAGAGAAACTTAAACCGGCCAGGTCTGACTCGTTTACACTCATTCCTTTTTCCTCCAGAAGTTCACCAACTGTTTTCTTCCAAGTTCTGAACTCAAATGTTTTAGTACCTATCATCACATCCACAGGAGTCGCTCTTTCAATTTTTATTCGCTGACCAACAACACCATCGAGCACAAAATTATCACTTCTGTCTAAACTAACTTTATCTTCATCGAAGACCTGGATTCCCGAAGCTTCTACAACTTGCCTGGGGCTGCGATAGCCGCTAAGCACTGTCACTTTTTTGTCTCCATCAATAACTAAAGAAGGATAGGCCCTATAAACATTTATATTATAAAAGGGTTGATTGAGCGGTGTTTCTGCAATTGGCTCAACTACATCACCTTTTTCGAGCTTTACACCACTAAGCCTTAAAGCCTCACCAATTGTTTTGGCATCAGTTGGTATTGTCTTTTTGTTACCATCAGCATAGATAGTGACTAATTTTTTATTTTCTGCTTTTGCGGTATTAGTAAGTGCTACTTGGGACTGCCCAAATACAACCGAAAATACAACAAAAACAAACAACGAAGAGACAGCAATCACACTCATAAATGGGTAATGCTTTTTCCCCTCCATTGATAGGTTTAGTTTTTTTCTACGATATTCAGAAGTTTTACTAAACTTAGGTAAAATAATAAGCCTCTTCGGTTAAATTAATAAAAGGCTTTTGTTTTTGTTTGTATGTACGTAGTTAATTTTAGCTTTAAGCATAAGTGCTTGTCAATTTAAAAACTGAACAAAATATTAGCTCTTCAAACCTGTTAACACCTACAGCTTCTTCAGGGGTGCGTATTGTAAATTAAGTGTCTTTTTCATTCCCGATTCAAAGCTGACATCCACCTCGGCACCCGAAACAGACAGCACCTTACCTTGGCCAAATGCCGGATGCATCACATTATCTCCTACTGCAACCTGAGCAATTTCTACTTCATCTGGAAAGTCGCTATCAAATGCTTCGCGTCTACTATCAGACAGAACTGAGCCCATTGATCCTATCGGCTCTTCGACCATTTCGACAGGAATGTCCGAAATAAACCTTGAGGGAACATTGTGCTGAGTATTTCCATAAAGCATTCGAGACGATGCATTAAGCATATATAACTGCTGCTTAGCTCTAGTCATACCTACGTAGCAAAGACGCCTTTCTTCCTCTAGTTCGTCGGGCTCAAAGAATGTACGTGAGTGTGGAAACACCCCTTCTTCCATTCCGGCCATAAAAACCACTTCAAACTCCAGCCCCTTTGCTGAATGAAGAGTCATAAGACTAACCGAATCTTTCATGCCATCATGCGAATCCAGATCCGAAACTAATGCCACTTCTGTTAGGAAAGTTTCTAAGTCCAAGTCTTTGTAAACTTTAGCAACCCCCAAAAGCTCTTGAATATTTTCCACTCTATCTTCGGCAGATATTGTTCCGTCCTGCAAATAGCCAATATAATCTATTCTTTTTATAAGCGCATCCATCAAATCATAAACGTTCATATCTTGTTTAGATTTGAGATCCAAAAGTATCCCGCCTACAATCTCTATTTCTTTTAAGGCTTTGCCTCTTAGGCCAGGTATAACGCTAGGATTTGCAAGGGTCTCCAGTACATCTGGCTCGTACTTTTCTAAATAATCAATTATTGAGGCAATGCTTTTTGCACCAACACCTCGCGTTGGGACATTTAATATTCGGGTAAGACTAACTAAGTCATTAGGTTGAAATATCACTCGCATATAGGCAAGAATGTCCTTTACTTCGCGCCTGTCGTAGAACCTGGTTCCGCCAACCACTTGATATGGGATATTGTAGCGCAGAAAACTTTCTTCCAAACTTCGCGATTGAGCGTTGGTCCGATAAAGTACTGCAAAATCACTCAATCTTAAATCAGGGTTAATGCCGCGCAATCTTTCGATTGTTTGAATTATTGTTCTTCCCTCAGCCATTTCGTCTTGCACAGACAAAACATGTACTTTTTCACCCAGACCTAAATCGGTCCAAAGCTTTTTACTACTTCGGGATAGGTTTTTAGTTATCACTGAATGTGCGGCATCTAGTATCATTTGCGTAGAGCGGTAGTTCTGCTCGAGTTTGATCACTTTTGCGCTTGGATAATCAGACTCAAAATTTAGTATGTTCTGGTAATTTGCTCCGCGCCAAGAATAAATGCTCTGCCAGTCATCGCCCACCACGCATAGATTACTATGTTTCTTGGCAAGCAATTTAATAAGCTCATATTGCGCGTGGTTGGTATCTTGATACTCATCCACCAAAATATATTGAAATTGGTTCTGGTATTTTTCTAAAATATCATGCTCGTTCTTGAACAGTTTTACCAACTCCATAATAAGATCATCAAAATCAAAAGCCTTAGCCTTTCGAAGTTCCCTTTGGTAGATTGGATAAACTTCGGCAGCCATAAGCTGAAGCTGATTCGAAGCCATGCTGCGATATTTTTCTGGTCCAATCAGTTCATTTTTAGCTGATGATATAACCCAAGCAATTCCTGAAGGAGTAATAGCTTTATCGCTAACGTGCATACTCTTTAATATCTTTTTAATAAGTGCCTGAGAATCACCCGAATCGTAGATTAAAAAGTTACTGCCCATACCAACCCGCTCGGCTTCACGCCTGAGGATTCGATTGGCTATGGAGTGAAACGTGCCTAAAAAGGGGATTGGGTTTGCTCCGGCTTCATCGAAGCCAAGAAGGCGAGATACTCTGGAGCGCATTTCGCCAGCGGCCTTGTTGGTAAAAGTAACTGCCAGGATATTGGATGGCGGGATTTTGCGTTCAGATATCAAATAGGCAATTCGGTGAGTGAGAGTCTTAGTTTTTCCACTACCAGCTCCAGCCAGCATAAGGATGGGTCCTTCGGTCGTTTCAACTGCTTCTGCTTGAGACTTGTTTAATCCTTCAAATAATTTACTCATTTATATATCATACACTGTAAGACTAATAGATTTAAGCATAAACACATTGACTTTTTATACTTTTTATGGTAATATATAGGTCTTCTGGACAACCCTGTCTGGATGGAGCAAGGAGAAATACCTTGAAGGCAAGCAAGAAGAAGGCGATCATCGCCGCCCTCCTGACGGCCTGTGCTGTGTTGGCACTGATCATGGGAGGCATGGGCTCGTCGGCCTCGGCCGGTGGCTACAGTGGTGTCTCGACCGTCGCACTGCGGCAGGTCGAGGAGCTGTCGGGTCAGGCGAAGCTTGCAGTCAAGATCTGCAACGTGTCGTCAGACGCTCGGCGCAGCTCCCTCATCAACAAGTTCGAGCGTCGTAAGTTCGAGCTCGACCTTGAGCTTGACCGTCTCGGCTACCCCTTCCAGTCGCCGATGCTCACCGAGTTCATGAACTCTCTTACGGTCGAGGGCAAGTGCCCGGCACCCGCCGGCGCCCTCGGCTAACTCAAGGCCCCGCACATTCCACAACGTCGTGGATTGTAGCGGGGCCTCTCTTTTATATGCAATTATTGCTTCTTTGCTAGCTCGATACTATCTAAAACAACCTTCTTGGCAGCCTCGGCGTCTCCCCATCCATCAAAACTCACAGGGCTACCAGTCCATCCCTTTTTCCAGTCCTTGTAGTGAGCATAAAAATGCTCAATAACCTTCTGGAAATTTTCTCCTAAGTCTTTAAGGTCTTTAATGTGATCCTTGCTTACATCATCGGCCGGTACACAAATTAGCTTTTCGTCTTTTTCTCCATCATCAATCATGTATAAGACGCCAATTGGCCGAGCGGGCACAACGGTTCCGTGCGGCACTGATTCGTCAATTATCAATAGTCCGTCTAGAGGATCGCCATCCTCACACATTGTGCCGGGCACATAGCCATAGTCGCTAGGGTATCCAAGTGCAGTTCCGTTTACTCGATCTAAAAATAACCTTCCGGTTTCCTTATCGAATTCATACTTGTTCTTTTCGCCTTTACGAATTTCAATTACCAAATTTACAATTTCTGGTGATTTTTCACCATAGCTGAGTTCAGTCATTATTTCTCCTTAGTTTTATGAGTACATTATAAACCTGGAATTTAATTATTTCCAGATTGAAGCTGACATATTTTGCTAAACTGCCGGTAATTCAAGCTCGCACCCCCCACCAAAAGTCCATCGCAATTTTCAGCATTCAAATATGCCGAAGCGTTGTCGCTATTCACGCTACCTCCATAAAGAAGCTTGATGCCCACAACTACCCTGGCTTGGTATTTATTTATTAAAAATCGACGAATTACCTGCATCATCTTCTCAACATCATGTGTACTGGCGTTCTCGCCGGTGCCTATAGCCCAAACCGGCTCATAGGCAATGACTACTTTTGAAACTTCTTTGGAAGTAATTTCTGATAAATCGGCCTCCAATTGATCAGTGACAGTTCGTTGCGCCAAGCCTTCTTCTCGTTGATGTAGGTTTTCACCAACACACAAAATTGGAATTATGCCGTTTCTGATTGCAGCCGCAACCTTTAGAGAAATTAACTCGTTTGTCTCGCCAAAATGAATACGCCTTTCTGAATGGCCAATAATACAATACTCAGCCATCCCCTTAATCATTGGGCCGCTGACTTCACCCGTATAAGCCCCTTCATCTTTATCGTTTATATTTTGTGCGCCTATTTTGAATTTGGAATGATAAGCTTTTGCACTGACCAGCTCCAGGCTTATAAAATTTGGGCATAGAACAACTTCTGCCGACGGTTTTTGAATGTGTTTTTGTAACCTCTCTAAAAGGGTAAGTGACTGCTTAACATTCAAATTCATCTTCCAATTGCCGACAATGAGTTTTTTCATGTTACCTCCAGCAGTCTTATTGTGTCGGTACCGCCTGCAACATCTCTGTTCTGACCAAATGCCTCAACCACCCAATCTCCCTTAGCTATGCTTTTTCTATCTTTTAGCTTATTGATAATTGCAGCTTTGCGGTTTTTACTTTTGGAAACTAAAAATGTCTTGCCACCCCATATAATCGAGCACTGATTACATACTTTTGCATCTGGACTGGCAATTATAATCGGGCAGTTGGGTCGCAGACTGGCAATACTCAATGCGGTTGAGCCCGTGGCTGTTTCTGCCAAAATTAATTTTGCACTTAGCTGATCTGCAAGTGTAATAGCAGCAAAGCTTATACTTGTCTGGGCAGCATCGGAAGAAATCTTAGGCGATAGTTTGGGCCCACGAGAAAACACTAGGCGAGTTTTTTGACCCAATTTATTGACTAGGCCGTTTTCGTCATTTTCATTAACCGAAACTACATCCTCATCTTCTTGTGTTAATTGAACTCCTACAGAAGTATTTACGAAATATTGCTCAGCACTAAGTATGATCTTCTTCATCATCTGCACTGTTTCAACCGGGAATTGACCAATCGCCGATTCGCCAGAAAGCATTAAGCTATCCACGCCCAAGCTTACTGCGGTTGCAACATCATTAGCTTCGGCTCTACTTGGCGTAGTGCTTGTCATCATACTCTCCATCATTTGAGTCGCCATGATTACGGGCTTTCTGTATTTTCTACAAAGTAAGATTGTTTCTCGACCAATTATTGGAACCTGTTCAGGTCCAACTTCAATAGCTAAATCCCCCCTAGCAATCATGACTACATCTGAAGCTTTAATAATTTCTTCTAAATTAGCGACAGCGGCCTTAGTTTCAATTTTGGCTATTATTTTGGCATTTGCTTTCTGTCTGGAGAGTTCATTGCGGACATCGTAAATATCTTGAGGCGTATTTACAAAACTTACGGCAACATAATCTGCATCTAGCTTGTGTGTTACAGTCAGGTCATTTTTGTCCTTTTCGCTTAGAACTCCCCCTTTGAATACTGTGTCGGGAAGGTTTATGCCGTGATCGCTCATAACTTTTCCCGAATTCAATGCCTTAGCAGTGATTACTTTTTTATCAACGGAAGTAATTTCGGTTTGCACCTGACCGTCTCGCAGAAACAGTCGCTCGCCTTTTTTGACTTGATTGGAAAAATCATACTGAATTGGCAAAACTCCTTTTGGTAAATTTTCCCCATGTTTAAATTTAAGAGTTTGACCTGCAGATATTTCTATGCCGCCAGTGCCCAATTTTCCTAGCCTGATTTTAGGGCCTGGGAGATCCTGAATGATTGCTACAGAACGATCTAACTTTTTAGCTTCTTTTCTAACAAGCTCTGCAATATCGCAATGCCATTTGTGAGTGTTGTGGCTAAAATTTAGCCTTATGCCATTTACGCCAGATTCTAATAAAAGCCCTATTTTTTCCTGGCTTGCGGGGCCAACTGTGGCAATTATCTTAGTTTTTTTATATTTTCTGGCGTCTATTTCTTCATGAGGCATATTTATAATTGTAATGCTTTTTTATGCATACGTAAAAGAATAAATGCTTCAAAATTAAATTGCTTACTTTTTACCGAATAGTTTGCCGAAAAATCCAGGCTTTTTTGGCTGCTCTTGAGCTGGGCCATTTGCATTCACATCAGCTGAGGGTGGTGTGTTCTGTTCTGCTGTTGATTGAGAGGCTTCTACGTCTGCATTCTCAGAAATTTTAACAGGTGGCTGTTCTAATTCATTTTCATTGAGCTTGAATACATTGGCTTGGCCTTGTGGGGCAGAATTTATGCCCGGCACAGGATTAAATCCTTTATTCATGGCCGCAGGCTTAATATCCATACCTTTAGGCTGGCTGTTTGAAGCTGCAGCCTGCTGAGCTAATAGTTCTTCTTTCTCGGCTTGAGCCTTCTGCGCTTTTTGCTCATGCCCTTCTGGCCTTAAATCCAGAGTTCCATTGGATGTTTGATCAAATTTTTCCATAGTTGGCTGAATGTTTGTCATAATTCCCCCATAATTCTCTAATGCTTATAATTTATACACTCTTTTGCTTATTGTGTCCAATTTACAGGTTGAAACATCCGTATAATTATGTTAGAATTGTATGGTTATTTTATAAGAAAACAGTTGATGGTCCCATCGTCTAGGGGTTAGGACACCAGGTTTTCATCCTGGCAACAGGGGTTCGAATCCCCTTGGGATCACCAACTGTTTTTTGTTTGCAAAAATTCATTGGTGTTCTTAGGACTAACCATCTAGTGTTTTCATCCAGGCAGGCAGGGGTTCGAATCCCATTGGGATCACCAACTATTTTTTGTTTGCAGAAAAAATAATTTATCGGTAGTGCTACAATATTCTTATGATAATAAAAAAGTTTGATGAACTTGCCACTACCGATTTACGAAAAGATATTCTTAAAATCGCCGAGGCCGGATATGAGGCAATTAGTATTGCTAAGCTTATAGGTGAGGAGCTTTCAATAAAATCTAGCATTCTTACAATCCAGGGTGAAAGCTATGATCTAAATAATTATAAAAATATTTATGTTGTAGCTATAGGTAAGGGATGTAGTTTAATTGCAGAAAGGCTAGAAAACTTAATTGGTGCAAGCAGAATTAAAGCTGGTGTAGCGATTGATTTAAAACATAAAAAACTAAAAAAAATTAAAGTTTTTGCCGGTACACACCCCCTGCCCTCCGAAAAAAACATTTTAGCTACGAGAAAGCTCATCAATACTCTAAAAGAAGCTAAGTCTAAGGACTTGGTAATTAGCATAATTTGTGGCGGAGGAAGCTCTCTTGCCTGTATGCCAGCCAAAAATAATACCTGCACAGATTTAAAAACTATTAGCGACCATATGCTAAAAAATGGAGCAACCATTCAAGAACTTAATATGGTCAGGAAGCACATCAGCAACATTCACGGAGGGAATATGGCCAAATTTGCCTACCCAGCAAGCGTTTTAGGCTTAGTAATTTCTGATGTGCCGGGTGATGATATAGATATTGTAGCCTCAGGTCCAATCAGTAAAGACCGCAGCTCTTTGAGTGAAGTGAGAAAGATAGCCAAAAAGTTTGACTTAGAAAATATTAAGCTTGTTGAAACACCTAAAGACGGTAAATACTTCAAAAAAGTTAAAAAAATACTACTGGCCAGTGGTTCAACTGCTCTTGAGGGAATGAATAAAAAAGCAAGAGAACTAGGCTATAAGCCCAGAGTCTTTACAAAACAACTGCGAGGTCTAGCGGATGAGGTTGGCCCGAATTTGGCCAATGAAGTCGGGCCTGGTGAGGCACTTTTAGCCTGTGGGGAAACCACAGTGATTGTAAAAAAACCTGGAAAGGGCGGAAGAAACCAAGACCTCGCATTATCTGCCTTGGCTTATTTAAAAACTAATTCGGCCATAGTCTCGGCTGCAAGCGATGGAAAAGACAATATAGATGTAGCAGGTGGATTAGCAGACTACACCCTAAAAGATACTAAAAATTTAAACACCAACGATTCGGTCAAGAACAATCAAAGCTTTCAGACACTATGCGAGCTTAATGGCATTTTTAAGATTAACAAAGTTACTGCAAATGTCTCTGATTTTGTTGTAGTATTAAGAAAAGGATAAAACTTATGGCTACAACGATTGCTTTTTTTGAAACCACAGAGAAAGAAAAATTATCATTTGAGAGGTATTTTCATGGAGCTAAATATAAGCTTTTAGTTTTTGATGAAAAAATTGAAAACGTACCAGCCTATAACTATAAAGAAGCTGAAATTATAAGTGTCTTTAATTCAAGCAAAATTGATGGTTCTGTTCTGTCAAAGCTTCCCAAACTAAGATTCATAGCAGTCAGAGCGACCGGGTACGACAATGTCAGCCTAAGAGAATGCAAAAAAAGATCTATTGCTGTTAGCAATGTTCCGGGATACGGGAAAACCACCGTAGCTGAATATGCGATTATGCTAATTTTGATGCTTTATCACCGAATGCCGGCGGTGAATGAAGCTGTTAGTACAGGAAAGGTTAACTATAAAAAATTAACTGGTAAGGTTTTGAGTGGGGACACTTTGGGAGTAATTGGTGCTGGCCGGGTCGGAACTGCTGTTGCCAGAATTGCTACGGCCCTAGGAATGCATGTGGTAGCCTACGATCCACACCCAAATTACGAAGCTGCTGAAAAAATCGGCTTTAGCTATGTTTCTCTTAATGAGCTGTTAAAAGGCGCTGATGTCATTTCAATTCACGCCACTCTCAACCCCACTTCAAAACATATGATAAACAAATCTACCCTAGAGATGATGAAAGACAGCACAGTACTTATTAATACGGCTCGAGGTCCAATTGTAAATACTTTTGATTTAGTTGAAGCACTTAAAAATAATGTTATTGCGGGTGCAGGGCTAGACTGTATCGAAGGAGAGGGAACCATTGATATGGACATTGAGTCGGAGTTAGTTTTAAAAAATAAAGACAAGCTTTATGAATTAGCCGAAGTGGACATTCTGTCTAAAATGAATAATGTAATTTTATCTCCACACAACGCTTTTAACTCCGCCGAATCATTAGCAACCCTTAGAAAAGTGACGGCTCAAAACATCTATGGATTTATCAAAAAACAACCTCAAAACTTAATAAAGCTTACTTAGTTTATTCATTATTAAGCTTATGCTATAATTTTATTAAATTATGGGTATCAAAAACATCATTCCATCTCAAGTTCTAAACTCTAGGGGCGAGCCTACGGTTAAGGTAAAAATGGTAGCCGAAAATGGCAAAACTGCCAGCTTTGTAGTCCCAGGTGGGGCAAGTGTCGGCAAAAATGAAGCTGTTAAGAAATTTGATGGTGGTGATGTCTACGGAGGAAAGAGTGTTCTAGATAATATTAAATCAATTAAAACTGTAATTGCTCCTAAGTTCATAGGCTATCCGTTAGATCACCAAGAAGATTTTGACAGTTTACTTATTGCGCTTGACGGAACGCCGACCAAAGAGAATTTGGGATCTAATACGATTCTGGCTTTATCAGTGGCCTACTACAAATTAAGCGCTAAGCTTAGCAACAAGCCGCTGTGGCAATATACAGCCGAAAAGCTAAAGACAAGTCCCGAATTCCCAAGAATTTACGCAAATTTAGTCGGCGGAGGCAAGCACGCTCCCGGTCTAGATATTCAAGAATTTATGATTGTGCCCCAATCCAATAAACCAAATGAAGCAATTGAAGAGATAGTTCGAATATACGAGACTGTAAAAACCATTATGACAAGTCTGTACGGGCCTACGGGAAAACTATCTGGTGATGAAGGTGCAATTGCGCCACTTGGTGCCAGAACGGAAGTTGTCTTGGAGGCTCTGTCGGGATTAAGTCAAAAATCTGAGAAGAAGTTTGATATTGCATTAGATGTTGCTGCAAACAGCTTCTATGATGGTAAGAATTATTCCTTTGAAGGACAGAGTGTTCATGCCAATGATTTGATGGCAGTGTACCAAGATTGGAATAGCAAATTTGGCCTCTACTCCATAGAAGACCCTTTTGCTGAGGATGATTTAGAAGGTATTGAGCTTCTTAAGACAACCCCTAGAGAGAAGGGCTCTTTTATGGTCATTGGCGATGATTTTACTGTTACAAATTCCGAAAAAATAAAAGAATATGCCGAAAATAAGATCATAGATGGAGTCATAATCAAGCCCGACCAAGTTGGATCAATGAGTGAAGTAATTAATGCAATAATGACTTCCAAACAAGCTGGATTAAAAATAATTGTTAGTCACAGAAGTGGAGAAAATAATGACGGATTTATAGTTGACCTAGCTTACGCAATTGGTGCTGACGGTATAAAAGTTGGAGCACCGAACAGAGGCGAAAGAATAGCAAAATACAATAGACTTTTAGACATCGAAAATGACCTTAAGGCAATAAGTGGTGATGTTGATGATGTAGCTCAGACTCAATCAGCTCCTACTCCTCAACGAACGGAGAGTCAAAATTCAACCTCTGCTGCAGTACAGAGCAGTCAAGCTGCTATGCCCAACCCAAATCCACCAATAAATAATTTCAAAAAAACTGAACCAAATCAAAAAACTCAAATTGGCGGATCTAGAGATATTCATTTCGGAGCACAGTCAGCGAGTAATGAGCTTTCAAGCAATATGGCTGAAGCCGAAACAGACCATAATGAAAATAACAAAACTCTGGACAATGCCGCACTTACTCCAAAAGAATTGCCGGCTGTAAATGATGTAAAAATCAATCCGCCAGAAAACCCCATACCAATTGTTCCTCAAGAGCCTACTGCAGCTACAACGAGCTTCCAGAGTGCAACTTCCGAACTAAACCCTGCTCTAAGGGCAAATGATGGATCGCAATTAGGAAACGGTAATACTCCAACTATTTCAGCATAGCTTTTACGCTGTTATAATTCATTTCAATGAATTTTAAGTATAAAAATATTCAAAAAATTACAATATCTTTTGTTTCATTATTCACAGCAATTATTTGCGTAATTTTTATGTATTTACTTTTTCTATATCAGCCAACAAAGATTAACCATGGCTTATCTGCAAAAATAGAAAAGTCTGCTGAGTTAGGAGGTAAAATTGAAAAATCGGGCAAAGCAATTATTCCCGAAGCTAAGGCAGAAAGCCTAGCCCAGTCTAATAAGAATGTATATTTACCAATACTTCTATACCATAAAACACCAGCCGACTTCGAAGAGCAAATTAAAATACTAGTTTCGAGAGGCTATACAACCGTCACCATGTCTGAGGCAACAGACATATTAAAAGGAAGTGTCAGATCTCCGACTAAGCCAATTGCAATCACATTCGATGATGGATTCAAAGACCAATTTATGGCTTTTGACATACTTAAAAAATACAATCTCAAGGCCACTAGCTATATTATTGTGGGAAGCCAAAATAGCGGATGGTGCCTTGGAGTAGAAAAAAAATCGACCAACTGTGGCGATGACTATATGAACTGGAATGATATTAAAAAATTAAAAGAATACTACAATGTCGAAATAGGATCTCATACGATGGATCATTTTCAGCTTAGTAGTTTGAATGAATCAGCTCAAAGGTATCAGATTATTGAGAGTAAAAAAATATTGGAAGATAAATTAGGAATTATCATAAATAGTTTTGCATACCCTTATGGAAAATATAATCAAACCACTAAAAAACTTTTGGTTGAGGCTGGATATACAAACGCTACAACTGTAAACGCTTCATACTATCAGAATGCACAAAATATATTTGATTTGTCTAGAATTAGAAAAACTAATGACCTTCCTTAGGCTTTAAGGGCCTCAATAGCGGGTAGTTTTTTACCGGCTAAAAGTTCAAGACTAGCTCCCCCACCAGTACTAACAAAGGTAAATTTATTTTGCATACCCATTTTTTCTATAAAAGCAGTCGTGTCCCCACCGCCAATAATTGTCTCTGCATGATTTTTTCTAATTGCCATTAGGTGAGCTAGGTCTTTGCTTGCCCAAGCGTACTGCTTCATTTCGGCGTAGCCAAGTGTACCGTTCCAGAAAATAGTCTTAGCGGACTTAAGAGTTGGTATAAGCCCCCTCATAGTTTCTTTGCCTATGTCCAAAACAATATCCTTCTTGCCGATATTATCTATTGCTATAGTTCTAGCCTCACCCTCTTCTCTCATATTACTGGAGACAACTACATCTTTTGGAAGGATTATCTTGGTATTACATTTTTCAGCCAGCTCAATAATTTCTATAGCGGTTTTGGTATGTTCTTTTTCTGTCATGCTCATTCCTATTTCATAGCCTTTTGCCTGCAAAAAAGTATTAGCCATGGCGCCACCTATAAAAATTACATCCGCTTTTTTGACAAGCTTTTTTATGACCTCTATTTTTGTAGATATCTTTGCTCCGCCAATTGCGGCAAAAAATGGCTTGTGAGGAAATTCTAATAAGCCCGTGAGAGTTTTGAATTCCTTTTCCATAAGAAGGCCCGCGGCATGGGGAAGATATTTAGGAACCCCCACCATACTAGCATGTGCCCTGTGCGCGTTCGCAAAAGCATCATCAACATAAACATCCGCGAGTCTTGCCATAGACTTCGCAAAAAGAGAATTATTTTTTTCCTCTGCCTCATGAAATCTTAAATTTTCTAACAATAATATTTCGCCTGCTTTCAAATCATGAGATTCCTTTGAGACTTCTTCTCCAACACAATCACCAACAAATCCAACCGGAATCTTAAGAATATTTGCTAGCGCCTGAGCTACAGGTCTAAGGCTAAGTTTTTTGTCGGGCTTGCCTTCGGGCCTTCCATTATGACTAGCCAGTATGATTGAGCATTTTTTTGACAACAATTCTCTGATGGTTGGAATACTTTGCTCAATTCTAAATTCATCAATTATCTTACCATTCTCGACAACATTAAAATCAACCCTTAAATAAACTCTTTTGTTTTTATAATCTAAGTCTTTGAGAGTTTTAATTTTCATTATTTTTTTCCTTATTAGATTTTTGTAATTTTGTCTTAGCCGTATTGTCAATTTTAATCTTATTTTTGATAGGTATTTTAAAGCCAAAGGTACTGCCCTTGCCAGGTTTTGACTCAAATACAATTTTGCCGCCCTGATCCTCAACAACCCTCTTTACCAAATAAAGCCCAAGCCCTGTTCCGTCAGGCCTTACGTCTCTGGCATTTTCTGCTCTAAACATTTTAGTAAACAATTTAGATTGTTGATCTTTCGGAACCCCGATACCATTATCCACCACGCTAAAATGAACCTCTTGATTATTAAAAGATAGTAAAACTTGAACTTTGCCACCACCCTTTGGAGGCTCGCTGTAGTGGATTGCGTTATCAATAAGGTTCATGATAGCCTGACGAGTTTTATTCTCATCTAGTATCATCACTGGAACGTCACTAGATATTTTGCCTGTTAGGCTTACATTTTTGTTTTTAGCTAGAGTAGTTAACTGATCAATCTCTTGCTGAACTATTTGCTGCAAATTAACTTTTGCAGGGTCAATGTAGAATTTGCCGGCTTCCATCCTGCTTACATTCAATAAGTCGTCTATCAGCCTAGCCATTCGATTACTACCATCCAGAGCCAGCTCTATACTTTTTTTCTGGTCCTTGCTGAGTTTGCCGAAGTCGCCATCGTTTAGCATGCTGACATAGCCTTTTACTGTGGTCAGAGGGGTCCTCAATTGATGACTGGCCATAGATATAAATTCATCTTTAGCTTGGTCTAGCTCTTTAAGCTGTGAGTTGGCATTTTGTAGGTTTTTAGTTGCTCGATCCACTCTCTCTTGTAAAGTTACATTAAACTTTTTGATTTCTAAAAATGCCTTGGCATTTTCAAGAGCAACGCTTAATTCATTAGCAATTATTCTTAAAGTTCTGATATCTTCATCATTAAAAACCTGCCCGGATTCCTTCTCGCCAATTACTAAATATCCAATAAAATTATTGGCGGTTTTTAAAGGTATGCTTAAAGAAGCATTAAGATTTTTCATCAATGCCGTTTTGTTTTCGGTTAAGCCTTGGTCCACAACCAGAATTTTATTGCCGAGGTTTTTTATAATTTCTTCGGTTATGACATTCTTTTGAGAATGATAGATAATTTTCTTTTCATCTAAGACTATTATTTCGACATTTGATAAATTTAATTCTCTCTCAATTCCAGCTGAAACTTTTTTACAAAGTTGAGAAATTCTTATTTCAGATGCAACAATTCTTCCGATATCATTTACTACTACTTGAGCATCATATCTGTCTCTGTAGAATAACTTATTGCTTATGCGCTCAAAGAATCGTCTGATTGGTTGAAATGTAAAAGCCAGAGCAACGGCCAGTGCTGTGTTGAATATTTGCTGAGACATAGAAATTTGCTGATAGCTTGTAGAGAATAAGTACCTCCCCACTACACCAAACGCTAAAAACCCATACACAATAGCAATAGTAATTATTGTAAATACATAAGCAAAAGACCTAACAACGACTGCCCTAATATCAAATAGGCTATGCCTGATAATTGCGTATGAAGTCGAGCCTACAAATATTAAACTAAATAGTGTTCCGTAAATTGCGTAATTATTTGATCCTAGCACCAAAGGTAAAAATAAATTGGTAATTGATGCCAGCAAAGTCATTGCCAATATTCCGAAAATTAAAAATCCGAGCCTTAACCTGTCATTATGTGAGCTTTTCTTCCAGGACAAAATAATTACAATAATGGAAAATATAACCGAAATTATGAAGTATACCAAAAATATATTATATAAAGGGCCAGTATTCACATTAGAAACACGATTAATTATATCTACTGATGGTATAAAGTAATTTGTTAAAGACAATATAGCTACAAATAAAGCATTCAATAAGATAATTGGGCCAACTATTTTTGACTTTATAACTCTAGAAGGAAAATTATTTAAAAATACTACTAAAAACGCTAGTGAAAAGGCAATCGCGAAAAACGAAAGCCTAGTCCATATTAAAGTGTTTGTAAGCTGGTAGTCGGCAAGATAGTTGAATGCTGTCCAGGAGGAGAGGCCAAAGCACATTAATGCAAAAGCTCTATTTGATAGCATTTTAGGATTATTAATATATACAAAAACTCCAAGAATAATATTGGCTATAAAAACAAAAGCCGTGCTTGTAAGCAAAAGCATATTACTATCTTATCAAAAAAAGGGCCTCATCGGGAGATTTCTCTCCTAATGAAGCCCTCAAAATGCATTACTGTCATAACTGACGCTAAATATAACATTTACACCATTGTCAGAACCACCATAGACTCTAGAAACTTTACTGGCTTTTCCTCCACATTGGTGCACCTCAGACAGCAACACTTCTTTGGATGGAAAGTCAAAAGGCCCTGCCTTTGCGAGCTCAGAGATAAAGTAGTCAATAATTACCACTCCAAAGAGCCTCAGAGACATTAGCTGAAGCCAAGACGCATTGCGCAAATGTTCTTGGATGATAGGCCTTGATCCACCTTCGGTCGAAGTAGTCACAACGACTACCCCCTCTGGTTTAATAAGCCTAAGGCACTCCTGCCAGATTTCAATCCTGTCTTGTGCGGCATAGAGAAAGTTAACCATACTAATTTTATCAAAACTAGCACTCGGCAAACTCTTCATGTAGTCTAGCGCATCAGAATAAACAACTTCTGCAGAGTCTGATTTGATAAAACTTTGGAGCTTCTTTTTGGCTTGGCGTATCATCGACTTGGAGCTATCGACACCAACGACATCTACTTTTGCCATTTCCAAAGTGGCTAGCATCACATTGCCAGTACCACAGCCCACTTCAAGAATTTTTTCTCCATCTTTTACCTGCATTAAATCAACAACATGATTGATAAGATTTCGGTAAGGATAGAAATTCAAAAGGCCGTCATACATATATCCATAAACCCACCAAAGGGCCTTTGTTAGCCTATCTGCTTTCAAGAAGCGCAGAGTTCCCATCGCAAGCATTAACACAACCCACCAGAATATTAGTTTGGTGACGGTTGTTGGAAGAGTTTTACGAAAGAGCAAAAATGGCAGATATGGAGCAAGTAGAATAATTCGATATTCTACAAATTGCCACCAAAAGCGCCAACTAAAAACACCATGGCGCCTCGTTGCGTTTGCAACCACAAGATCAGCGAGTTTTTTCCAGGCCAATTTGAAAGTTGCAATATACAAAACTACAAACATCACCCAGGGGGTGAATGACTGCCAATTTTCTTTGAGCCAGGCCATTGCTTCCCCTTTCTAGAGTAGGATTTTGTCAGCAAAAGGTAGCCTAAAAAGTTCTGTAATGCCGAAGAGGTTTGCGGTTTCGCTCTCTTCAAGTGCCGGCATAACATCGTTAATAGCACAAACGCAGGGAATTGTTATTCCCATATGTTCTTTTGGCTCACCGATTTGCCTAAAAGGAAAACCAAGCCAAGTAACAGTTCTGTAGAATTCTTCATCTACGATTGCAAAGACAGTATCGATATTGTGAGTATCGACTATATGAAATAGCACACGATACATGCCGATACTAATCTTACCTTCACGAAAATTTTTTCGAACACAAAGCCGTGAAATCTCGGCCGAATTGCCATAAGGCGAGATATCTACGTTGTGATGGTTTGAATCTTCTATTGGCAAAATACCTTTACTACCAAGTACAAGACGGGTAGTTCCAATTGCATTCAATGAAGCCGATGAAGTAGCAATTACTGAAATTGCGTAGTCATCATAGCTGTCATACTCTCGTTTTTCAGGGAAATCAGCTGGGTCAATGTATCCCATTTCAGAATAAACATCGAATCGACACTCCTGTATCAATTCAATATCTGAGCTGTTTGCAACCCTGATGGTGACGAGAGGCGAAGGAATGCTGGGCACCTTTTACCTCCTGGTTTTGAATGTTCACCCCAGAGTTACTGAGACTACGTTCATTTTAGAGCAATCATAGCTTTTTACAAGAAGTAGCTAACTAGTCTTTATGCTTAGTTGCTGGCAATTTGGGCTGCTTTGAAAAGTAAAAAATGTAAAATATCTCTAATATTCCGGCAGTGTTTACGATAATAAAGATTAAAAACCAAACTTTTTGATCTTTTTTGGCCGCAATCCATAAAGCCCAAGCCTTCCATGCAGTACTCCATATAAAAAGTAAAATTAGCCACCAAATGTTGTTTTGTACAATTAAGTTTAAATCCATATCTTATTTATACTCCTAATAATATTTTTTGTATATAATTAGCTATTTTGTTCAGGTTTTGCTATGACCACCACCCTACCATCAGCAGCACCACCGAGCGTGCATGTATAGATAGTAAGCTGGGGCTCATTGGTCTGATCCTCAATCTCTATAGCATTTGGCTTCACGGTTTTGAGCTTAGAAATTTTATATTTATACTGTTTGCCCTCCCAGTTTATAACTACCTCATCGCCAACTTTAGAATTTTTTAAATCATAGAAGATTGATTTTTTCTTAACCTCATCAGGCCTGTAGCCCCAAACGAAACTATGGCCTGTTATTATCATATTTCCGCCCTTTATTGGATTCCCTTGGTCAGGAATTCTATGCCATGCAAATCCCTTATCGAGAATATTTATATCGCCCTGTTCAATGCCAGCCTGAATTCCGACTTTGGGTATGAAAATAGTATTCTTATCTGCTTTTGGCTTCTCTGATACTGCCTTTTGAATAACTTGAGTGGGCTTTTTAGCAAGCCTAGGGGATATCAATAAATAGGCTATGTACAAACCAATAATCAATAATATTATCCCAATAATAATCAACAAACCTTTACCCTGCTTTTTTCTGGGTTTCATTGATGGTGCTTGGTAACTTGTATATTGCATAAGCTTTAATTATATCTCATATGAAACTTTAACAAAAATAAAAAATCGAGAATTATCTCGATTTCTTATTATGGTCGGGGTGAAAGGACTCGAACCTTCGACCTCAGCGTCCCAAACGCCGCGCGCTAGCCAACTGCGCCACACCCCGCTATATCTATATTAACATGGAGGGCCATCTGGGATTCGAACCCAGGACACTCTGCTTAAGAGGCAGATGCTCTAACCAACTGAGCTAATGGCCCGCTTTTTAAAATGGTACGCCCTGAGAGATTCGAACTCCCGACCTTCTGGTCCGAAGCCAGACGCTCTATCCAGCTGAGCTAAGGGCGCTAAAACTAAGTTATTTTAACATATTTTAAGATATATTTCTAGGTTATAACCAAACCAAAAAGGAGCCTATGGCTCCTTTTTGAAATAGTATATTTTTACTTTTGGGAAGGTGGAGCTTGAGGTGTCTGAGATGGTGGCATGTTTTCAGGGCCTTTGGGCTGCTTATCTAGAGATCTTTTTACAACAAAGTAATAGATGATTGCTCCCAAGTATCCAAAAAGAATAACTACAACTATCCATATTACTTTATCATTTTCTTGTTTCCAATTATTTCTTTTAAAAATATCTACCAACATAAATATCCAAAAAATAAAAAGAGCTAGACCCAATACTGCAAGAACTAATAAGAAAATCAAAGCTGCTCCGGTTATAGCTCCTGCCGTAGTTACATCTGTCTGGTTGTATACTGCGTTAGCTTGTAAATCCGAAAAAGAATCTTGAGCCCTTGCAGCTAATGGTGCAAAAGATGCCAAAGCTCCTGCAGCAGCACCGTATTTTAATAATTTGTTCATAATTTCCTCCTTAATTTATTACTTGTTTTAAGTATAGTACTTATACTCTCAATTGCAATAAGGGACTATTTTTTAATCTTTTTGGCAGATTTACTATCTAGCTGTCTTTTAACGACAAAGTAATATATTAATGCCCCGATAATATTTAAAAATATTACTAACACCAAATATGCTGCTCTATCGCCATCGTTTTTCCACTCTCGCTTTGCAATATCTATTACCATCACTAGCCAAAAAACCCAAAGAGCAAAAATTGCCAACCAAAAAACCATCATTAGCAAAAATAAGAATATAGCAAAACCGGCGAGTGCCCCACCGGCAGATGCCGCACCACCATCTTCATACATACCCCTTGCATAAGCAGTCATTGGCAATAAAGACATCGATGCAACTGATACTATTCCCAAATAAAATTTTGATTTGATATTCATATTTATCTCCTTAATGTTTATTAATATCTTATATTATACTACCCTAAGCATACTCTAAAGATTTTATATATATTTTATTGCGCTACTGAGCAAATTAGTATATAATTTTGGAGTTAGGCGATTATTATTTAGCCCTTGTACCTTTTATTTCTTTTCATATCCCAAATTGATTTATTTCAATTTGATCCAGAAAGCTGGCGCACTTTGTGCGTCCTTTCTGTATGCGGGTATCGTATAATGATTATTACTCCTGCCTTCCAAGCAGGTGATGCGGGTTTGATTCCCGCTACCCGCTCCATAAGAATTAAATCCCGCCTGCCGGGATTAATTTATTTAATAAGGCAAGCTATAATAGTTAGTTGTTAGCCCCCGTAGCTCAGCTGGATAGAGCAACAGTTTTCTAAACTGTGGGTCGTAGGTTCGAATCCTGCCGGGGGTACCATTAAATAAATATGTTTTTCTTAAGCGGTTTATGAAACCAAGCCTAGCTGTTTCGTAAATCGAGAGGAAAAATAATATGAAGCCTCAATAAATAATTTAAATAATTATTTATTTAAAACGAAATATTATTTCGACGAGGCGGGTGTAGCTCAGTTGGTTAGAGCGTCAGATTGTGGCTCTGAAGGCCGTGGGTTCGAAACCCATCACTCGCCCCATTAAAAAAAGACCGAGGTTATCGGTCTTTTTTAATTGCCTTAATATTATCTATATATAACTTTGGCAAGCCTGCCTTCTGAGCACTTTCTATTACTTTGTTATGATATTTATCACTGGGATAATTAAATTTATTATCATCTATAAGAGTATAAATCACTGCTTGATGAAGTTCATTTTTATGGTCTATTACTTCAACAGATTTGCGTTCTCTTCTTTTGGGCACATGTTCAAAACCATCTAGACTAGACAGGCATCGATCGGTAACTTCATACAATAAACCCCACACTTCGGAGCCCTCTTCCTCTATGATATTAGCCGTACCTTTATTGTCCCAATTAGGAGAGCTGCCAGAATACATAAATTTATGTCCATTTAGCCTTGCAGGCCCTAGAGGCTTAGATTTTACGCATCCCCTGCTCTTCATTTGCTCTACCGACATATTGGAACCATAAGCAAAGTATTTCATTAAAAGCTACTGCTCTCACGAGAGCTATTAACAAGCCACTTTGATTGCGAGCTGTCATATATTACATTTAGCTCGTATCCAACAATATACTGGCTTGAGCCATCCCTAAATTTAAATATTACATTTGCCTGAACTTTATATTTTGCTGTTTCTACTTTTTGATTGCTGATTATTCTGAAGCTAGCTGGATAAGTCGTAGCTCTAGCCTCTGGGGTTAATTGATTGAAGTCATACTCTTTTTGATAGGCCTCTGTCATATATTGACGCATTAATGGTGCGTTTCCTGCTAAAAATGCATTTAGGAAGTTCCCTGCAGTATTTTCTACGGCTTTTTTGTCACTTGCGTCTTTTGCTGTAGCTTGCTCTTCTGCCAATAGCCTAGCTTTTGCGCTCAACTCACTTGTCAAAATGACCTTATTTGCTTCAAAAAGCACATCTTGCACTAAAAACGTTGAGGCTGGCAGGTCTTCTTTTAAGTATTTAGTATTAGATTTTAATTCTGAAGCTGAGTTTTTAGCTTGTTCTGATTTTGATTTTAAATTATCCCTTGCTGATTCAGAAAATTCTTTAATATTATCAGCATTTTTTATTGAGTCGTTTATGTAGGACTGATAGTCATTCAAAAAATTATCGTATCTTTTTGCATCAGCTTGTTTGTATTTAAGCTTTTGAGCTGAATACTTCTTTTCATCCACAAGAATATTGAGTTTTTTTAATTCTGAGCTATATGCGTCAAAAGCTTGCTGATTTTCAACTTTTTCGGCCAGCTGAGAAAGAGTCTTATTTTTTTCGACAATTGCAAACCACCCGTCTGAAATGGCTTTTTTATTTGCAGACTGAGAACTTAAAAAAATCGCTGCAAAAATTGCTAATCCTATGCCGATTATAGATAGTGTAATTGCAAGCCAAAATAAAGGCTTTTTGAAAATAGGCTTCTTTACTTTTTTTTCGGAATTAACTTCACGCACTTGTTCAATTCCACTTTTTTTGTTTTCTGGTTGTTTCTGCGATTCTTTCATATGATTGATTATTTAAGTAATGCCTGAGCCAAACTTAGAAATACAAAGAAACCTCCAACGTCGGTACAGGTGGTGATAAAGATAGTGGCAGAAGTTGCTGGGTCTTTTCCTAGCTTTTTCATAATTAGCGGGATTAGTGCTCCTGCAAAAGCAGCTATAAATAAGTTACAAACCATTGCTATGGCAAGCACCAAACCGAGCATCGGATTTTTGTTGATAAATACTGCGACTGCAGCTACTAATATGCCGTTAATTGCGCCATTGATTACTCCCGCGCCAATTTCTCTGGCTATGTACTTCACAGAGTTCTTAAGGCTAATTTCCTGCATAACAATCCCACGAACTGTTACTGCTAGGGTCTGTGTTGCTGCATTACCACCCATACCAGCGACAATAGGCATATAAACAGCAAGTAGGGTGAATTTGCTGATAGTGTCTTCAAACATGCCCACAACTGAAGCTGCCAAGAAAGCAGTTCCTAAGTTGATAATTAGCCATAGCCATCTGAATCTTACTTTTGTGAAAAGCCCATCGTTAGCGTCTTCTTCCTTGTTAACACCTGCCAAACCGTAAAGATCGCTTGATCGTCGCCTATCTAATAAAGCCAGTAAATCATCGGAATGAATTACACCCAAAATATCTTCGTTTTCATCAAGAACCACAACTTTGTCGTGAGGGTGTTTTAGAAAAGAATCAACAACCTGATGCTCTTCATTGTCATATCGAATATGCGGAACTCTTTTAACGTAAGGGTCGATTTTTTCTTTGCCTTTATGCAAAGCCAATACGTGACCTGGTAGCTCACCCACCAACTTACCCCCATCAACCATAAAAATGGACGGGAATTTTCCTGTTTTCTTTTCGTGTTCTTCAATGTCTCTGGACAGATCTTCAAAATGAGTTCCTGGTGTGGCCACAACATAATCTAAATTCATCAAGCTAGCTGCAGTTTTGGGATTAAAGCTCAGTAATAATTCAACCTTTTCTTTGGCATCCACATCTAGCTTAGTTGTTATATGTTTGGCTCTAAGCTTGGACAGATCATTTAGCAAGCTAGTTGCTTTGGTCGGATCAAGAGTATTTAGCATCTTAACGAGTTCATCATTATCCAAGCCCTTCATAATTTTTTGACGGCTTGGTTTTGATAATTTTAAAAGGACAAAGCCCTTCAGAGAATCGTCAATATCCCTAAAAGTATCTAATTTTCTTCTGCTCTTTCTAAGATCTACTAGAATTTTGTCATCTATAACTGGTCCAACCATAAGAACCATTATAGAACTTAAGGCTAATAAATTATAGTACTATTTTTTGTTTCTTACGGCGCGTTTAAATTGTTCGCCCGCACGAAACTTTGGTACTTGCATGCCGTCAATTTGTAGCTTTTCTTTGGTGTTTGGGTTAATGCCATTGCGTGGTTTTCGATGGGTTAAATGAAAAACCCCAAATCCGCTTATCAATACCTTCTCGCCATCCTTCACTTCGTCGATGATAGTGTCTAGCATAGTATCCATCACTAGTTCAATTTTGTTTTTGGGCATTCTAGTTTTATTGGCAATTTCTTGAATTAGTTCTGGCTTAAGCATTAACTAACCTCGGTATTCATTAATATCTGCTCGATTGATTTAGCCTTACCGTCGCTACCAACATCTATGAGTACTGAGCTAAATTGCACATTGCCAGTAGTCGGCCAGTCGAATTTATTTGGCAATTGATTTAGCCATTTATCTATAATTATTTCTTTTTTAACCCCTAGAACAGAATCAGTCGGGCCGGTCATACCGACATCGCTAATGTGGGCAGTTCCACCTGGTAATACTTTAGCATCGGCAGTACTTACGTGAATGTGGCTCCCTACTACTCCGCTTACTCGGCCATCTAGGTAAAATCCAATTGCCACTTTTTCAGAGGTAAGATCGGCATGCAAATCCACAATAGTCGCTGCTAACTTTTCGTCTTTGTTTTCTTCTAAGATAGCATCAACGACTTTTAGTGGGTGATCTAATTGTGGGCCGTTAAAGGTTTGGCCTAGCAAATTAATCACCAGTATTTTTCCAAATGGAGTTTCGGCAATTTTCCAACCTCGGCCCGGGGTTTTGCCCGGGTAATTTGCCGGGCGAATAATAGGCTCATTTGGATCATTTAGCATATCCACACCCTCTGGCTTTTTAAAGCTGTGATTGCCACCAGTGAAGAAATCCACGCCGGCATCTTTAACTTCCCTAATAGCTTTTGATGTTAGCCCGTTTCCTGTGCTGATGTTTTCGGACTGCGCTATTACAAAATCAATCTGTTTTTCTTCTTTGAGTTTTGGCAATACTTGCCCAACTGCCCGCCTACCAATTTTTGCAACTATATCACCGATGTATAAAATTTTCACTACTTAGCGTACTCCTCTGCTCTAGTTTCACGAATTACATTAACTTTTATTGTTCCAGGATACTTTAATGATGCTTCGATTTTAGTTGCGACATCCCTAGCTAGCTTAATAGCGGTTAAGTCATCGACTTGCTCTGGTTTTACAAACACGCGTATTTCACGGCCGGCGCTAATGGCGTAGCTCTTTTCAATTCCGCTAAATGAATTGGCGACGTTTTCTAAATCGGTCATGCGTTTAACGTAATTTTCTAAAGTATCGCCACGAGCTCCTGGGCGACCACCGCTTAGGGCATCGACGACACGGACAATTAGGGCTTCTGGGGTTGTGGCTTCGATATCATCGTGGTGCGCTTCGGCAGCGTGCGTGGTTGCTTCATCAAAACCAGCCTTGCGCATCATATCGCCAGTAATGTGATGGTGCTTGCCTTCAATTTCGTGGCTTACTGCCTTTCCTAAATCGTGCAAGAAAGCAGCTGTACGCGACACCTGCACGTCAGCACCGATTTCGTCGGCAATCATTGCGGCCAAGTGTGCCATTTCTACAGAGTGATGTAGTACATTTTGGCTATAGCTAGTTCGAAACTTTAGCATTCCCATTGTTTTAGAAATTTCTGGTGGCAAGCCAAGCACCTTGGCTTCGCGGGCAGCCTGTTCTCCAGCACGCTTAACTTCTTCATCGATTTCTTTTTGAGCTTTAGCGACTTGCTCTTCGATTTTAGCTGGGTGGATTCGGCCATCTTTAATAAGCTCCTCCAAAGCACGCTTAGCAACCTGACGGCGGATTGGGTTGAATCCAGAAATAGTAATAACACCTGGGCTTTCATCGATAATAACTTCAACGCCGGTAAGTCGTTCTAGGGTTTGGATGTTTCGGCCTTCCTTACCAATAATCTTACCCTTGTCACCATCATTCGGAATTGCAACTGTACTGATAGTTCTCTCAGTGGCAGTGCCGGTAGCCAGGCGCTCCATTGCTTGGGTCATAATATCTTTAGCAATTTCATCGGCGTTTTCGTTGGCCTCACGTTTGCGCTTTTCGATATATTCAACCAAGTCATTTTTAATATCTCGCTCGGTCATTTCCATAAGCTTCTTTTGAGCGTCTTCTTTTTTCAGCTTGGCAATCTTTTCTAGGTTATCTTCTTGTCGAGTTCGAATGGCACGAATCTCTTCTTTAATGGCTTCGATTTCTTTTTCGGAACGATTCAAAGCCTCGGTTCGTTTTTCTATTTGATCAAGTTTACTATCTAGCAAAGTTTCACGATCCGCCACGCGCTTTTCTGAAGCATCTAATTTATTGCGTCTTTCACGCTCTTCCTTTTTGGCCTCATCAGCAATTTTAATTGCTTCTTCTTTGGCCTCTAAAATCTTCTTTTTGGATTCTTCCTTGGCATCATCCAATAATTTCTTAGCTTTTTTATCAGCGTCCGTAGCCTTTTGTTTGGATATGTAAGAATTGGCTCCATAGCCAACACCCCCACCAACTGCAAGGGCAAGGATTGCAAATACTATTTCCATAAACACCTACCTTTCTAAGTAGTTGTTTTCACCTCTATTAAAGTAAAAACCGGTTATCAAAAATTAAATTCAAATCGACGAATGTCTAATACTATTTAACAACTATTTAGATGCATCTTCAAGCTTAAGAGCCTTTAGGCTTGGTAATATTTGGCTCGGCATTGTATTTTGGCACCACGAGCTCTCCGACTTTGGCGGTTTTTAGGCTTTCAATCCCATTACTTATCCAGTCTTCACCCTCTGCAGAAACAATCGGCACATTCAAACTGTACGCCATAGCGTTAGCTACAGTAGTACCGATACGCAGGCCAGTAAATGAGCCTTCACCGGTGTGCATAATAATCCCTGTAATGTCTTCATTTTTTAAATTACTGTTTTTAAGAATCTCTCTTATCTTGCTGAGTAGGGCATCGGCCAACTCGCGGTGAGCCTCCCATACCTCTTTGGCAACTAAATTATTATGCTCATATAAATATAGTTCGGCTTCTGGCTTGTCAGTACGTAAAGCTAATATCATTTTTGTAGTTCCTTGATTATTTTATTGGATTTTGGTCCAGTTCCTGCAAATTCATAAGTACGCTCGTTATCACTAATATAATGGCATTCCACGACTAGCCTGTCTTCAGCCATGTGGCCACTGAAGTGATTAGCCCACTCTGTGCAAACTATAGTATTCGGATCTTCCAGGCTATCTTTTAATTCATTGGCTACGATTTCATCATCGCTTAATCGGTATAAATCAAAGTGTTCCAAGTGGATTCCACTTGGCGCTTCATAACCACGATGAATATTAAATGTTGGGCTTGTAACAGTCTGGGTTATTTCAAGCCCCTTAGCGATAGCCTTAACTAAGGCAGTCTTGCCACCACCCAAATCCCCCACCATTTCTATTAATAATGGTGGTTCTATAGCTTTGGCTAATTTAGCCCCTAGCTCCAAACTTTGCTCTAAGCTTTTGGATTCGAATTTGAATTTCTGTTCTGTACTCATATATTCCATATCCAATAGTACCTAGTCCTGAGGCAACTAGCAACCAAGTCCACAGATTTGAATTTTTTGACTTGGAAGTTTCTTCTAAGGGAGCTGATATATTACTTTTCGAAGCACTTGAATTAACTTTACTAGTTTTAGGCTTAGAGGTACTTTTTGCTTTTTTTGCTGTGGCCTTTTTAGTAGCCTTTTTAACATTATTTACTGCTGATGAAGAGCTAGTATCTGCCTCAACATACACTTGAGCATTGACTGCATTAGGAGTAGCAGAAACCGCCCAGACCCAAGCTTGATTATATTTTATCCAGCCTAGACCTTCTTTGGCATCTTCATAATTTTCCGACTCATCAACAAGCTCACCGTTGGGATTAATTAGTTTTATTGAATCGCCAGTATTATTAAGTGTTATTTTTGAATCAACAACAAATATTGCTAATCTGGAACCAGCAGCAATCACACTATTTTTAATTATAAATTCAGACCCGGATTCATCTACTAGCTTCCATCCAGAGAGATTAATATCTTCCGAATTCGGATTATAAATTTCTATAAATTCATCGCTGGTATCGCTTAATGGTGCGGCCGGATCCGGAAATATTTCACTAAGTTCCAGTGGGAGGTATTTTATAGGCTCAGTATCTTCTTCAGGAACTATTAGCTCTGGCAACTTAGATGGAGTCGGTGTATTAGATATTTCAAAATCATTAAAATTATCATCAGTATTTTGCATAATAGCTGATTCAAAGTCATAAATTCTATACATACTTTGGCCTGGCTTAGACTCACTTGCTGCAGAGCCCAGTGGTGAATTAGCACTACCCCATGCAAATTGATCCACAACCAATCCTACACTATCTCTAATCTGAATATTGCCACCAAGGTCTGAAAAAGTGCTTGAATATGTTATATCCCCGGACATATTTGCCGAGAAGACAAAAAACTCACCCTTGTTTAAAACTTTAGATATTATCGTTGCTTTCTTGATCCACGAGCTGCCTGTCGCAGATTTATAGTATAGGCTCCAGCCAGAAATATCTTTAGAATCAATTCCGTTATTATAAATTTCTACAAACTCTTCAGTTGCAGATACTTCGCTTCCTGTTTGAATTTCAGTTATTAATATGTCTTTAGAGACAGCTTTAGACACTCCAAAGTTGCATAATAAAAGCACAAAAGATATGAATGATATATAAACCTTCTTCATTTCGATATTCTAAAAAGTGATTTTGAATTCTGCAAGCATGTGCGAAATGATGCTTGACCAATAAATCATAAGGGTTATACAATAGCTTCATAATGTTTTCACTAAAACAACGATTTTCTAATAAGCCGTCGGGCTTCACCATACTAGATGTTGTAGTAATAATTATCGTAGTTGGCTTCTTTGCAATACTAATTATTCCGGGACTTATAAATGGCCCCTCAAGAGCCCGGGATGCGACCCGTAAAAGCGACTTAAGGGCAATCAAGACTCAGCTAGAGTCGTACTATTCTGAAAAAGGAAACTATCCAGCCAAGCTTACTGAACTTGAAGCTGGGGCAACTCCATTCATGAAAAAAGTTCCTACCGACCCTTCGACCAAAAAGGAGTATGTTTATATTACACAGGGTAATCCTCCTGGATCTTTTGAAATTCAAGCAACTCTTGAAAACAAAAACGACAAAGATTTAAAAAGCCTAGGTAGTGACCCGTCAAAGGGAATATATGTCGTCAGTAGCTCTAACTGATCTTACTGCCGTAATACTTACTTCTAAGCTCAATTATGTAGTTCTCTAGCTTGTAAGGGTCTGGGACGTAATCAAAAACGAAGTTTTCCCGCTCTCCTGCTGTTTGGATAATTAGCGTACCATATCCTAACATCGTCTGCAGTGGGCCATTTATTTTAGCGCTCACATCTTGAATTTCTTCTAACCTTAAAGTTGATACTTCTCTATTGAATAAGCCGATTTGATCAACATCTACCACATGCTTATTAGTAATCACAACCTTATTTCTTTTCCATATCCAAAAAGTACCTACGGTCAGCATTACAATAACTGCAATTACTGCAAAGCCTATTAATGTAACCAATATTGGTGGTATGAATTGCTCCACTTTTTCAACATTTAAATTTATATAAATAATCGCAATTATAAAAAATATACAAAGTAGCAGCATACCAAAAAGAATAGGAGCTATAGCCATAATGTGCTTATAAATTACTCTTTGAGTGACTTCTTCGTGAGCCTGGCCAGGATAGCTGTTTTCGTTTTCCATGATTATATTTTATATCAAATAAGACTCTCTTGCATATCTTTTGGAGGATCAATTCCTAAATGCAAATATCCATTTCTAGTAACTTTTCTACCCCTACTCGTTCGTTCCAAGAACCCCAGCTGAATTAAAAATGGCTCGTAGACGTCCTCAATAGTTTGCTTTTCTTCGCCAGTTGCTGCCGCCAATGCTCCAACTCCAACCGGGCCACCACTGTATTTGTTGATGATGGCATCCAGCACTCTTCTATCGGATGCATCCAAGCCCTTATCATCAATTTCAAGAATTGATAAAGTTTCGTCAAGCGCTGTATTGTCTATTACATTATTTCCATGAACTTGAGCCCAATCACGAACACGCTTTAAAAGTCTGTTGGCTATTCTTGGGGTAAGCCTGGATCTTTGGGACATCTTATTTAATGCATCACTATTTAATTTAATGTCTAATATTTTTGCAGACCGATCTATGATTTTCTCTATCTCTGGTTCATTGTAGTAATCTAGCCTATTAACTATTCCAAAACGGTCTCTTAAGGGCGATGATAGAGCACCAAAGCGTGTGGTTGCACCAATCAATGTGAATTTAGGAAGATCTAATCTAAGATTTTGCGCAGATGGGCCTTTGCCTAAAACGATATCAATTACATAATCTTCCATAGCGGAGTATAAAATTTCTTCAACACTTCTTGGCAAGCGGTGAATTTCATCTATAAATAATATGTCGCCATCTTCTAAGCTGGTGAGCATCGATGCCAAATCGGCAGCCCTCTCCACTGCCGGTCCACTGGTGACCTTAAGATTGCCATTCAGCTCATTTGCAATTACATGGGCCAGGGTTGTCTTGCCTAATCCGGGCGGGCCATAAAGAAGGATATGGTCTAAAGATTCATTGCGTTTTTTTGTTGCTGCAATTGCGACTTTTAGAGCTTTTTTGATTTGTTCTTGGCCAATGTACTGGTCAAAACTCTTAGGGCGCAATGACAACTCGAAAAATTCTTCTTGCGCAACTTCCTCAGCTTTCTCTACATTTTCAATTTCTTCTTGACGCTCAATCATTTCTTAGAGCCCTTAAGCGCTAATTTTATTCTCTCTTGCGTACTAAGGCTTGGGTCAATATCTTTCAAAACCGATTGAGCATCTTTAGCGGAATAACCCAGGCTTATTAAAGCTTGGTAAGCCTGATCAGATTCGTCTGCTTCGGCTTTTTCTACTTGTACCAGTTTGCCCTTTAAATCCAGTATTATTCGTTGTGCCGTCTTCTTACCTATCCCCGATACACTACTAAATAAATTAACGTCATCGTACAATATAGCATTTTGAACATCCTCTGAACTGTGGGCAGAGAGTATCGACATAGCGGCTTTAGGACCAACACCATTTACACTGGTAAGTTTATAATAAATCTGCATAGCTTCTCGAGTCGGAAACCCAAAGAGACTATATTCATCCTCTTTAATATTTTCGGCAATATAAAAAACCTCAACGTCCTTCTCGTTTATAGACGACAAATAATTGGCTGGCACAAATATTTCATATCCAATCCCATTAATGTCAACAACGACTGAGCTATCTAGCTTTTCTGCAATTTCCCCTTTAATTCTTGCAATCATGTATTAGATTATAGCAGGAGAATTGACTGTTACCCTATCATTAACTATTTATTATTAATAATTATTTTATATCTTTTGAGGGGCTTGGCTTCTCATTGGGCATCTTGATCGAAGCTGGGGTAGGATAAATGGAGGAAGCTTCTGATTTTTTTGCTTCAGTCTGTTCGGGGCTAGAATTGTTCGTGCTTGTATCTAGTATGGGGTCTGGTTCGGGAAACATAGAGTCTAGTCTAAATAATAAATATATTAATATTGCGAAACAACCCAAATAAATACCAATAGTGAACCCATTGATATTTTCTGAAAATCCTGAAAGCAACCCTGTTGTTGTCATAAGAAGTATTGTGGATCCACCAGTTATACCAACTGATAATGGAGAGAAGCCTGTTAAAAAAATTGCAATTATAAAGCCTATTATTACTGCAATAAGTGATGCATTAATTCTGTTAATTGAAGCGGAATTCTTTTGCTTCTTATATTCCTTTAGTTTCTCATTATATTCTGCTTGCAAATTTTTCTCACGATTAGTTATGCAATCTGAATCATAACTATACCTAGATGAGTAATTTCTTGAATTATAGCCATTGCAATAGTCGCTAATTTCAGTATATTGAGGATATTTAGGCTCTGGAATATTTTTGTTATCCGGAAAAACCAGAAATACTAGTAACCCAATCATTGTGGGGAATATCAATGCAATTGCAATTGATAATACAATTTTTACTCCCCTACCCATTAGAATGCTTTCTGGTTAGTAACACTGTAGCTATTATTAATGCAAAAAATGCCATCGTTACTACAATAAGAGCTCCATATGAACCAAAGTTTTCGAATACATAAGACGATTGAAGAAATATTAATATTAAACCAAGCACCAATATAAAGTTTCTTTGAATTTTACTTTTCATAATTACACCAATTATTATTAGTACTACGCCAATGGCAATTCTTATGCCAAAATTTAGCGCGTTTGATTCTATACCAAGTATTTTATTCGGAAGAAAAGTTAAGCCGACCAACCCAGAAACTGTAGCTGATAGAAGAATTAGCGCAATCATAGCTTCTCTAGACATTGAGTGGCCCTTTTTTGTACCATTAACTGCAAAATAAACTATCATAATTATTGCAGCAGGATAAATAAGCACAGATAAAAATGTAAATGCTAATGCCATAAAGTTATCTTAGTTATAAAAATTTAATTCGTCAATTATTGTTACTATAGCAGATTGCTATCGCCAGTGCGTCAGCAGCGTCATCGGGTTTAGGAATAATATTGAGCTTTAGTATTTTTTTGACCATTTCCTGGACCTGTTTCTTTGTTGCCTTACCATAACCTGTAACAGCCATCTTAACCTGCAATGGCGTGTATTCTGCGATTTCAATATTGTTTTGTGATGCCACCAGCAGCACAATTCCTCTAGCCTGACTAACACTCATGGCTGTAGTTATGTTATTTGTAAAAAATAATTTTTCAACTGCCATCACATCAGGCCTATGAGAATGAACAAGCTCTTGTAGATCATCAAATAAAATACTAAGCCTTTTTGGCATTTCTAAATCTTTAGACGTAGATATGACTCCATAATCTAATTTAGAAATTTTTGAACCGTCTTTTGAAATCAATCCAAAGCCAGTAGTGGCTGTTCCGGGATCAATTCCTAGCACCTTCATTGGATCTTATTTAAGATATCTTCCGGAATATCGAAGTTACTAGTAACCTCAACTACATCATCTAAATCATCAAGGGCTTCCATTAAGTTCAGCAAGGTCTTAGCTTTGCCTTCGTCTTCGACAACAATAGTCTGACTTGGCTCTTGCTTAACTTCGGCACTTTCGACATTATCTTCACCCAAAGAATCACGAACTGCTTCGAGCTTATTTGGCTGTGTGTAAACCACTAGCTGGTCGCTGCTATCATCGATATCATCAGCTCCGGCTTCGATAGCGACTAAGCTTAGTTCATCTTTATCGGCTTCGGCCTTACATATAATTATTCCCTTATTTTCAAATAGATAAGCTACTGAACCCTGACCACCCATGGTTCCACCGTGCTTAGAAAAAGTAGACTTAACTTCGGGGCTTGTTCGATTGCGATTATCACTAAGAGCCTTAACCATGATCGCTACGCCGGCAGGTCCGTAACCTTCATACAATAATTCCTCGAGCTTGGCGCCTCCACCCTGTCCACTACCCTTGGCGATTGCGCGTTCAATGTTTGTAGCCGGCACATTAGCTGCCTTAGCTTTTTGTATAGCCAAGCGCAATTTAAAGTTCATTGCTGGATCCGCACCATCTTGTGCCGCAATAGCAATCTCGGCAGCCATTTTGGTAAAAATTTTACCGCGCTTTGCATCGGCAGCGCCTTTTTTATGTTTAATTGAGTGCCACTTAGAATGTCCTGACATTTAGCTTTCTCCGAATTTACAGATTAAAATACCTGACTATTTTACCAATTCTTGGTGTTTTTGAAAAGAAGAGACCAGACCTTTGTTATATACAATTAGCCCAATAATTAAAATAAATAAATACCATAACGCAATTACAAACAGACTGGGAGGAGAACTAACTTTAAAAGCATCCTGAAATTGCAAATATCTAAGAAAGTCGAAAATGTATTTAATTAATGAAGATATATAGCCACCCAATATATAAGATTGGCCTGGCAACATTAAGCCCAAGATTGAAGCTATAAATCCTATCAACATTAATAAAGGTATGAATGGCATTAATATTGTGTTTGCTAAAAATGCTAGAGTCGAATAACTACCAAATATATAAAGAATGTAAGGAACTGTTGCGATCTGAGCGGCAAGAGTTATTGAGATGATCTCAAATAGCAATTTAGGCTTCTTTGGTAATAGCTTTTGCAGGGGTGGTGAAAGCAAAACAATCCCTATTAAAGAAAGAAATGACAACTGCCAGCCCAAATCCTCCACAATAGCAAGCGGGTTAATAATTAATGTTATTAATGCAGTAAGGCTGATACAGACAAATATACTTACCGGTCTTCCGTAATAAGACGCAATTAAAAAAACACTAGCCATAATTGCTGCTCGCAATATCGAGGCTGATCCGCCAGTTAACAGACAAAACCCCCAAACAACTGTTAAGGAAATTATTAAACCTCCCCACGCCCATTTTTTACGGAGCAGTTTCTGCAATATTACAACGAGTATGGTGAGATTGTATCCCGAAACTGCCACAACATGCGAAAGGCCAGTAGAATTTAATGTTTCTTGATAGTCTTGAGCTAACGAACTACGGGCGCCGACCAAAATCCCTTTTATGAAATTTGCTTCCTCCCCTCCGATAGCAATGTCTGCGCCACTATATAATTTATTTTTTATTTGCACCAAAAAAGGCTGTGTAGAATTAATTATATTTATCTTTGCATAGCTCATTACATAGCCGGGCTTAGCTAGGCTAGGAAATAACTTACCCTCTACCTCAACTAAATTACCCTCCTTAACAGCCGAAGAAAATGTCTTGACCTTAATACTCTCTGCCCTGCTTTTACCGTCCACTTTCAGGTCGGTTATTGTGAATACATAATTTCTATCCTTATCCCAGTATGGGTCGCCAATAACAACCCCCTCTATCTTAGACTTCACAAATAATTTATCGCTGATGCCATTTTGTGAAATGAAATTAATTCTGCCAGTAATACATATAACCCCAAGAATAAACATCATCAAAACCAAAGGAATGAATTTATATTTATTACTTATCAGCAATACCGAGACTACTGATATCAAAATAAAAATAAACCATAAATATGAAATTTCATAAATAAAGTTATAGCCCTGTAATATTCCCAGTATGAATCCTATGCAAGACAAAATAATTAATGTTGGTCTGCGCATTAAACTATCGTATCGGCATGAGCAATTTCAGACCAAGCTTATGGGCTATGTAATCTTGATTTTTAGGCTAAAAAACCTTATAATAATCTGGTTATTTTGCCGTAAGGGCCCATAGCTCAGTTGGTTAGAGCACCTGCCTTTTAAGCAGGGTGTCGTGAGTTCGAGTCTCACTGGGCCCTCCATAAAAAACACTCATAAAGCGGAGTGTTTTTTTAGTATTGAAAAAAGACTAATTTATCTATAAAATACTCTGGCAGTCTTTCCTCGAAAGGAGGAATGAATGAGTTCTTTTATTGTCGTGCCCGACACACAAGGCGAATTACATTTGCTCTACGGAATATTGGAGCAGATATTTGACAGAAATCTGCTTAAAGACAGAAAGCTAGTTTTCTTGGGCGACTATATGAACCGAGGAGAAAACACAAAGCTTTTGCTAGATGAATGTATTTCTCTTCAAAAGCTTGGTCATATTTTTCTACGGGGAAACCATGAAGATGTATTGATTCGTGCTTATCTTGCCCATGCTAATGGTGATGAGTTTTTTAGAGATATTCTTATCTACCAATGGCTTCGCATGGAATCAAACACGCTGCTAAGCTATGGGATTAGCAAACACAGAAAAAATAACTTCAAAATCTTTGAAGAATTTGTTAATGCTCTTGAAGCAAGTGGCCATCTAAAATTCCTGATGAATCTACCTGCTTACTATCAGGATGATAAACTTTTGATGATACATGCTGGAATCAAACCAGGCATATATTGGAAAACACAAAAAATCGATATCGATTCAAAGCTAGATTCTTATCGATACGAGATTGAGCAAATGTATTCTTTTGAATTGGCCGACTACGAAGCGAGTACCGAAAAGGATATTTGCGTTGTTAGTGGCCATTCCCCCAGAGATAAGCCCTTTATCTCCAAAGGTCGTGTACTTCTAGATTGTGGGGCCGGAAGGCTTAACCGACCACTAGTGGCCTGGATTAGCGACACCAATGAAGTACTTTATTCATACAAAAAATAATAGCCACCTATTTTTTAGGTGGCTTTTTTGTTATTCAAGAACCATTCACGGATAACTTCACAAGACTTATCGGCTTGTGGTGAGTAATTATCTTCATTAAAAAAGAATGATGCGTCTCTACTATCAAGCTTTGCCCTAGAAATAATTACTTCATTAATGTATCTAATATCGATACCGCATGACAAAGCATTATCTACAATTTTCATAACAGTCTGAAAATGAGGTTTGCCAGTTTCAGAAGGGCGAGAAAGACGAATAGTCAGAGCCTCTCTGCCAAGACTATCGACATTAATATAGTCGAATTTGTAATGACCAGAGTAGATTCCGTTATGTTCACAAATTGAATTGAAAATTCTTGGCGGAAAATCAATGATGAGAGCAAAGATACTATCATCAATATCTTCTGTAATGTCTGGATAGCTTTCCGAATTCCAAGCCCCATCAATCCTAAAATAATCAAACTTCCAACCCCTAATTCTGTGGACACCACAGTTTTCAAGTTCAAGGCCATACTTTCCTAGGCCTTTTGCATTTGGAAAACGCTCCAAGTCTTCAAAATTCATTAAGGTACTAAAGGCTGCATACAACATACTCTCACCTCCCAGAAATGTTGTAAGCGAGAATTATACATTTTTTAGTAATTATTTTCAATTTGAAATTTGTTATGTTAATTTTGATATAATTACTAAATGGCTAAAAAAATTCTTATTGTTGATAATTCAGCCCACAAAAAGTGTGATAGATGTTCACAATTCCACAGGCACTTTAGCTCAAAAAGCAGTGTGCTCCATCCTGCCGATAGAGATTTACCGAAAAATCTTGATCCATATAGCCACATAATTTTGACAGGATCGGCCGATAGCGTAAATGAGCTTAGTAAGATTTATAAAAAACTTAAACCCCTGATACTTCAAGCAGAAAAAGAAAAAATCCCTGTCCTGGGAATTTGCTACGGGTTTCAGGCTATAGTTGCTACTTTTGCAGACCTAACTTCGATTGAGCATTATCAAAATCCTGAATTAGGCTGGACTAAAATATATGTTACTAGTCCTTCAAGAATTTTTAAGGGAATCCCTAGTAAGTTTTATGCTTTTGAAAATCACACATCTTCAGTGAGTCATTTGCCATCAGAGCTAAGAAAAACGGCTATTTCTCACAGAAAAAATATTCAGGCATTTGAACATAAAAATAGTCCAATATTTGGTGTTCAGTTTCACCCTGAATACACTACTTTTCATGGCCGCAGGACTATAAATTATTGGCTAAAAAGAAGAATACCATTTAGATGGTTTACAAATATTAACAAGCCTCCAAGATATAACCCTGAAATTGCCGAAAAAATAATTACTAATTTTTATCATTCAACTAAAGAATTTAAGAAGAAGTAATTTCTTCTTCATATATTCTTTTTAATATTCTGTTAAATATTTTACGACCATCTCCATCTTTTCCACCACGTTCAGGATGGAACTGCACACCCCAAACCTGCTTGGTTCTGTGCTTGATAATCTCTACCCCTTCACTTGAGGCGGCAATACAACGAAGCTCATCAGGAAGTTCGGTGATTATCCACCGATTTGATTGAAATACCATAGCCTCTTCTTTTCCAGCCATTACTTTGTTTCTTTGAATAGCGACTATTGGGAAAAGGCCCTTTCTTCTCTCCTTAAAGCTCCTATGAAGTTCAGCACCATAGGCATAGCCAATTATTTGACAGCCCAAACAAATTCCCACAATTGGCTTTTTAGCTTTTTTAACCATTTGAATTTGGTCTTCATACAAATGGGAGAATCTTTTTAGGGATCTTTTTCTACCCTCTACTTCAATTCCTCCGCCAGAAAGTACAATTACATCAAACGGTTCAACGTCGTAACCACTAACCTCATCATAGTTTATGGTCGTTAAATCATGCTTCTCAAGCAAATTGTTTAGACGCTTCTTATAGTGAGTATTGTTATTTATTAGTAGTACTTTCACGGAATTTCAGATTATAAATTTATAAAAGGATATAACAAGTAGTAATAGTCGGGGAAATTATGCCCCTACCTTGTCTCTCTTTCTCTTTTTTGGAACATGGTCCTCTACATATTCAATCATTTTACCTGCAATATCATGCTTGGTTACTTCTTCAATTGCACCAAACATTGGGAAGGCATTAACCTCCATAACCAAAGGTCCACGCTCTGAAGGTAGCAGGTCAACACCGGCAATATCTAGATTCATGGCTTTTGCAGCTCCTAGCGCCATTTGTCTTTCGGCACGAGTTAGCTTAATGGCAGTTCCTTGCCCGCCAATATGAATATTGGATCTGAATTCACCTTCAGGGCCCTGGCGCTTCATAGCTCCGACTATTTTTCCGCCAACGATAAATGCTCTAATATCGACCCCTTTGGACTCTTCGATAAACTCTTGAACTAAGATGTTCACATTTTGAGAATAGAATGCTTGAATTATTGCGCGTGCGGCACTTCGGGTTTCGGCAAGCATTACCCCCATACCCTGACTTCCTCGTGCCACTTTAACTATCAATGGAGCTCCACCAACCATGGCGATTAGCTCATCGACAGCACCGGTATTGTTGGCGACTACAGTTTTTGGGATATCGATATCGTGACGGGCTAATAACTGCATGCTTCTGAGCTTATCCCTTGTGCGAATAAAGGCTAGCGATCCAGTGGTTGAAAATACATTCATCATCTCAAACTGGCGAATTATTGCACTACCATATGCTTGGCTTGAAATTGAAATTCTGGGAATAATTGCGTCGATTCCCTCAAGTGGCTTTCCTTCGTAGTATACCTGCGGTTTACTTTTTACTACGTTGCAATAACACTTGGTGTAATCAACAATTCTTACATCATGACCCCGTTTTTGTGCGGCTTCTAAGAGTCGCTCGGCGCCGTTTTTTCGATTGGGTCTTGAAAGTACCAATATTTTCATAAGGCCTCCTTTCTTAATGCTTATGTTTATTTTAATTGAAAAATAACTTTATTAACAGAATTAAATGTAACTCAGCAATTTTACAGATAAAAAGCGCTTTTAGTCAACTATTTTTTGGCTTTACCGACAGTGAGATACATAACAAATATCCACAAAATTAGTAGGCCTAAAGCCACGAAACGCAGATCATAAGAAAGTGCAGCTAGATTATGCTCGGTGACGAGCTTATCTCTGAATGAACTAGCTAAGCCTTCTAGGGCATACCCTACAAATGCAAATGCCGAAATAAAACCAGCAATGGCTGCTTTTATTTTGCTTTTGGGATACTTTGAATCCCTAACATTTTTACCTATGGTGCATAAAACAATAGGCAATACTAGCAGAATTATACCTATTCCCACACCTGAATATTCAATATTTTTAGCCCCAATAAGTTTTTCTATAACATCTGTCAGCTGAGTTGAAGCTGCAATTCCTATCACTGTTCCAATCATAATTCTTTGTGATTTTTCTTCACCTAAAAAGAAGCTGCCGACGGTTGATGCAGCAATTATTGATAGAAAAATAATATCGTAACCAAAATTAAAATTCATAATAAAAAAGTTATGTTTAAATTATAACTCTTTTTATTGAAATTAAATTACCAAAACCTTCGCTTTTTTGAAGCCTCTTCAAAATCTTTCAGCAAATCTTTCTGCTTTGAATTTAACTTGGTTGGTATTTCAACTTCGCAAATCACTATATGATCTCCGTGCCTATCACTATTGATTACAGGCATGCCCTTTCCACTTAATTTGAATATTTTATTAGGCTGAGTGCCCGGTGGTATTTTAAATTTTACCTTTCCAGAAATAGTCTCAATTGGATATTCTCCGCCCAGAGTAGCATGAATCATATCAATTTTTATTTTAGAGATAATATTACTGCCCTCGCGCTCAAAGCGACGATCTGGACGAACTTGTATGCGGACGTATAAATCTCCTCTATCGCCGTTATGGTTAATTTCCCCTTTGCCCTCTAGCTTTATGGCTTGGCCTGTATCAATTCCAGCAGGTATTTTTATCTTTACATCTTCTTGTTTTCGGCCGCCATTTTTATTATCAGCTACTCTGAGGCTAATCTCTTTAGTAACTCCTTTTACGGCTTCTTCAAAATCAATAGTAAGAGTCATTTCGACATCACGAGTGCGGTTTTGTTGGCCTCTAAAAAACATTTCGAAAATATCATTCAGTCCGCCACCTCCCCCGCCGAAATCAAAACGAATTTCGTTAGGGTCAAAGCCCTGACCATTAAATCCACCAAAACCAGCACCAAAGGGATTGCCTCCCCCGTAGCCTCCGCCGGCCTGATCGGCCCCAGCAGCATGACCAAATTGATCATAAGCCTGACGCTTCTGTTCGTCTTTTAATACTTCGTAGGCTTCATTGGCTTCTTTAAACTTTGCTTCATCACCACCACGATCAGGGTGCAGCTCGACAGCCTTTTTACGAAAGGCTTTTTTAATTTCGTCTTGGGATGCATCTTTGGCTACACCCAGAACTTCGTAGTAGTCTCTTTTACTCATACCGACATTAAATAGCTAGGCTATTATTTTTCTTCCTTTTTGTCGTCTACAATTTCGCCTTCTTCGGCGTCTTCATCTTTTTTATCTTCACTCTTAGCTTTATCTTTTGAGTCTTCTTTGCTTTCTTCTGAATCAGCTTCTTTATACATTTGCTCGCCAACCTTCATAAGCTTGTTATTAAGATCTTCAGTTAGCTTTTTAATTTCTTCCAAGTCTTCTGAATCTTTCTTTTCCTTGAGTGCTGCGACTGCCTCATTGATAGTTTTCTTATCATCTTCTTTTACTTTATCGCCAGCATCGGCCAGAGTCTTTTCGGCTGTGTAAATTAGCGTGTCAGCTTGGTTGCGAACTTCGACAGCTTCTTTCTTTTTCTTGTCTTCATCGGCAAACTTTTCGGCGTCTTCTTGCATCTTCTTGATTTCATCTTCGCTTAAGCTTCCGCCACCGGTAATGGTAATTTTCTGTTCCTTACCACTAGCCTTATCTTTAGCACTTACATTTACGATACCGTTAGCATCGATATTAAAGCTAACTTCGATCTGTGGAACACCACGAGGGGCTGGAGGGATGCCGTCCAGTACGAATCGGCCAAGAGATTTATTGTCATTAGCCATTTCGCGTTCACCCTGTAGGACGTTAATTTCTACGCTTGTTTGGTTATCAGCTGCAGTGCTGAAAGTCTGGCTCTTGCTGGTTGGCACTGTGGTGTTGCGCTCAATTAGCTTAGTGCTTACCCCGCCCAATGTTTCGATGCCTAAACTTAGTGGAGTTACATCTAGAAGCAATACATCTTTAACATCACCACCAAGCACACCACCCTGAATAGCAGCACCAGTTGCTACAACTTCATCTGGGTTCACGCCCTGAAGTGGCTTTTTACCAAAGAATTCTTCAACCTTCTTTTGCACCAAAGGCATACGGGTCATACCACCAACTAAAATGATTTCATTAATGTCTTCTTTGCTCACACCAGCATCTTTTAGCGCAGCTTCGCATGGCTTGAGGGTTGCTTCAACTTCATCCATTACAAGCTTTTCGAAATCAGCACGGCTCAAAGTCATGTCCAAGTGCTTAGGACCTTCAGCATCGGCAGTAATGAATGGAATATTCACGCTAGTTTCATTGGTAGTTGAAAGTTCAATCTTAGCTTTTTCGGCAGCTTCTTTAAGTCTCTGCATAGCAGCCTTATCGGCCTTAAGATCAATGCCCTGGTCTTTTTTGAATTCATCAATTAGGAAGTTGATAATCTTAAGATCAAAGTCATCACCGCCCAAGTGAGTGTCGCCATTAGTGCTCTTAACTTCGAATACGCCATCACCAAGCTCTAGAACAGATACGTCGAAGGTACCTCCACCAAGGTCGTATACAACAACCTTTTCTTCTTTTTGCTTATCTAGCCCGTAAGCAAGCGCTGCAGCAGTTGGCTCGTTGATAATACGTTTTACCTCCAGCCCGGCAATCTTTCCGGCGTCTTTGGTGGCCTGGCGCTGAGCGTCGTTAAAGTAGGCAGGCACAGTAATAACTGCTTCAGTTACTGGCTGGCCCAAAAACTTTTCAGCATCAGCTTTGAGCTTACTTAGAATCATCGCAGAAACTTCTTCTGGGGTGTAATCCTTGTCGCCCATTTTAACCTTAACGTGTTTGTCGGCCTTAACGATTTCGTAAGGCATAAGGTCGATATCGCGCTTTACTTCGGCATCGTCGATGTTACGACCAATCAGACGCTTAACGCTAAAAATAGTGTTGTCTGGATTAATAACGGCTTGACGCTTTGCGGTTTGTCCCACCAAACGCTCACCGTTCTTATTCACTGCAGCAATACTTGGGGTGGTACGACCACCTTCGGCGTTAGCAATGATAGTTGCTTCACCACCTTCCATCACGGCCATAGCCGAGTTGGTTGTTCCTAAGTCAATTCCAATTATTTTTCCCATTTTAATTCTCCTTTATTATTCTTTCGCTGAATTATTGCTTCCGCCACTAACTTTTACGCGGGCTGGTCGGACCACCCTGTCTCCAATCTGATAGCCCGGAGTAATCACGTCGGTAATGATTCCCTCCGGTTTGTCAGATTGGACATGTTCAATTGCTTCGTGCAAGTTATGATCAAATTCTTCCCCTGCCGGAACAATTTTCTTTACTCCAAGATCATCTAGCTTCTGTGTAAGTTGCTGTCCAACATACTGCATACCTTGAGCCCAAGAGTTACCCTCAAGTTCTGCTGGTAAATGTGATGCGGCTAAGTCGAAATTATCTAGCGCTGGCAATAGCTCGTTTAATACCATTTCTTTAGCACGAACCATAGTTGTGGCTTGCTCTTCGGTTTGACGCTTTTTATAGTTCTCAAATTCTGCCTGAAGTCTTTGCAAAGATTCGGTTAGCTCACCAATTCTCTGCTCGTACTCGGCAGTCTTGTCGTTAATATTTCTTTTCATTTTAGGATTCTGCTTCATAAATTACTCACTAAATACTTCCTGTAGAGCTTTGCTTGTACCATCTACTAGATTCAAAACCTTTTCATAGCTCTGGCGGGTCGGCCCGACAATTCCGATATAACTACGGTCCGAGTAGGGACTACTGAATCGGTTTACTATCATCGTAAGTCCGCTAGCACGAGCCACTGGGTTTTCTTGGCCAATATACACCTGCATCTTATCGATATCGGCAGTTGCTAGCCATTCTTGTACCGAATCAATAAAGCGAGCTGCTTGCCCAACTTGGTTAATATCCATAAACTCTGGTTGGCTAAATAGCTGGCCCATGCCATGGAAATACACCGAGTCACTAAGAGTCGCAAAAGCCATATTGCCAGTCATGTCGCTCAAGGTCTCGGCGGCGATTTTGATTGCGCCGTCGGTTCGATCCTTAAGACTGTCGACTCTTTTAGATATGGTTTGAATACTTCTACCAGACACCATTGGCTTATCGGCAAGCTTGTTTACAAAATATCGATATCCAGCATCGGTCGGTATTCGTCCTGCAGATACATGTGGCTGATAAATCAACTTGGCATCTTCCAAGACAGACATTTCAGCCCTAATAGTGGCCGAACTAATACCAAAGCTGTTAGCAAGCTCACGGGAGCTTACTGGCTCGGCGCTATCAGCATAAAGCCGTACTATTTCAGCTAGAATGTTGTCTTGTCGCTCTGTCATGTTGTTAATATAGTAGTACTACTACTTTTAGCAGTCAACACTATAGAGTGCTAACTAATAACTATATTAAAAAATTAGCACTCTCATGTCAAGAGTGCTAATTCTATATTTCTTCAATTCTAACGTTCCTAATTCTTGGCCTACCCTCTAATAATGGAATAGTTATTCTAGCCGTCCTACTTGGGGTATTTCTTATAAAACTTGCCAATACTGATTGCATAAGAGGTTCAGTTATAAACCTGTCTAATAAAAATTTATAATTATTATCATTTAGTAAACCTTCTTCGGTAGAAATTTGGAATGTATCATTTTTAGAATCAGGGCTATGAATAATAAAATTAATTGCTTTCATTTGGGATGGAAAAATATAACTTTCGCCAATCTCTGCTACAATTAGCTTTAATATATCCTCTTTTGTTGAGCCTATGGGGATTCCTTTTCTAATGTCTTTTTGGCTAAAAGTAATTATAGTAGAATCCGCAGAGCCAGCTACATCTGGAATTGGCAAGATAGTCTTTTCGTCACCGTGTTCATCTCCAAATAAACTCTTGGGTATAGTTAAACTTGAATCTTCTTCAGACATAATGGTTGCAAAATCTCTTGTTGCTGGAACAGAAGTCCAAAGCGCTACTCTTTTACTGATTATATTTTCTTCTCCTCTTTTACTTCTGCTTATATAGCCAGGGGCCTCTTCCATCCATGAAGGTATCTTACCAGTATCAGCAATTGCAAGCGGTCCTATCTTATAAATATCCGTTCCTATTAACCTACTAGCTACTTCCTCGCCTGTTTGATCTAATACCATTTCAGTTTCATTATTTTTTATTGGAATCTCCAACGCTTGTACTTCCTCTATATTCAATTGCTCCGTTATTAAATCCAAACTATCATTAGACGCAGGAAGCCTAATATTTATTATTTGTTTAGTGCTGGAGTTTTTGGATTTCATTTCTAAATCTACATATAAAATGTCTTCAATTATTTTAGTGCTTACTACTTTGCCCGTTTTATACACGCTAGATTCAGAAAAATGCAATACGGTCCCGTCGATTTTAAGGCCACGGACCATTTCTGACTTAATGTCATCTTCAGTAGTAATTATTTCATTTTGCGTTCTGGAGCACATACCATCCACAAAATCATTATCGAAGCCTGTGGCCAGAACTACATGGTCTACTACTACATCTTGAGATGAAGAAATTATTTTTCTGCCGTTTTCGTCTAAAACATTATTGCCTTCATTATCCTTTTGGTATAAACCATAAGTTAATATAAATTTATCTCCCGATCTTCTAACAGCAATCGCCCTTCCATCTATTGGTCTAATTCTGTGAAAATATTCGTCATTTGGAATTTCACTGGGAGGTATATCTGCAGATATTTGACCGTATCGGTGTCGACTAGATACAGCATATTGTGATTCATCAGTAAGTGATTGGCCAACCCAATCAATTGTTATATTAGTATCTTGTCTCGTTGTTAGGCCAGTGTTTCCAGCGTAACCTAATACTTGCTCTATTACTGTCGCCCCAGAGTCACCAGCCCCTATTACTGCTATATGCCTCATCCCCTTAAAAGGAAGTTCGCCACCTCTTATTCTATCAACTGTTTGTTTATGAAATTGGCTTAGACTCATAATTCCAGACTCTCCGTCGGATGAAAACTTTGCCTGTTCTTCAGCAATGATTTTGCGCGAAACTTCATCCCCAAAATCTAGTCTTTCCTTTCCAAGGCCAGTGGATATTACCACTCTGTCCGTAAAGACCTCAAATACTTCGCCCGACACTGTATCGATAAATTCGACAATATATTTACCTGCACTATCTTTAGATGGATTTAGTCTTATGCTTGATAACTCAGATTTAATAACCGTGCGTGCCTCAAGTGCATGATTAATCCTTACCGCTGTGGCAATCCTATCCTGTGTTCCATAAGTAGAATATGCTATGTCTGGCTCTTGAATGATACCTCTACCTAGGCTGTTTTTATTACCTGAACGCCCAGCAACATTTTCTTCTGGTATGGAGCTTTCTGGTCCTTGTTTTGTGTTAAGCTCGTGCATAGTAGTTTCATATCTAAACTGGCCGCCTATAATTGGAGAGCTTTCAATACAGAGGCACGGTTCATCAGGATTCATAAAAAGCCTTTCAGCAGAATATACTTGGGCATGAGGACCCGAACCTATTACTATTTCATGCACATAGTTATTGCCGTTTCTGATTCTATCCTTAATTCTGACAGAATCCATCTCTACCAATCTGTTAATTGCTTCATTGATTAGCGCGCTTCCTCTTTCAGTTCTAGCAATTCCAGCCAAATATCTAGTTAGGTCTCTATGCCTTTGACCTTCAGATGAAGCAGGGTCCCTAACGATTCTATCGCCTTCCATTTTTACTATGAAGTCCATTTCTTCTAATCTGGTTTCACTAGCTCCGATGCGACCTTCTTCACCTCTTTCGACTGCTCCTCTAGCCAAACCATAGGCTACACTTTCCCTAACCGAATTAAATATTTCATCAATCGACTTCACTGTCATGGATAATGCACGCATTGGAGTAGACTTCATTCTATCGGTTATTCTTCGCATGGCTTTATTTTCGACATCTGAATCAACTTCCTTGTCTATGAGTATCTTATTTAATTCGTCGCGTTTATCTAAATTAGGATTATTCATAAAGTAATCCTACCTACTAAGATGCCTTTTGAGTTGGACAGGTTATTGTATTTATTTTCCAAACTCCATTTTCATTAACCATACCCAATCTGATTGTTATAATTCCGCTTTCGGCATAATTTGCCTCCACGCTTACCTCTGCATTTTTTGTGTCCTTTACCGTCGGTGTCTTAAATACGTAGTCTTTAAAGGCCAAAGCATTTTGAGAGCAGGTTAATGGGTCATAGTTTAGATTAGCACTTTTTTGAAAATCCAAATAAGATTGAGTTATATAATTTCTATCTTTTAAGCTTTGATATGAAACTGGACTGGAAGGTGTAGATCCATTCAACCAATAATCATAAATCGATTTGACTTGAGCCGTTATTGCGTTTTGTATAGATGTTTGTTCGTTCAATGAGATGTTTTTACTCTCATATTCTTTAACCTTCTGGCTAAGTTCTTGGATTTGATTTTGTAACTGCTGAATCTGCTCATCTTGAGATTTTTTAGAACTCTTAGCTTTATTGTTCATATAATACCAAGTGCCAATTATTCCACCAATGGCCAAAATAATAACAATTACCAAAGTAACTATTAAGCCTTTATTAGATTTTTTCTGATTTATTTCTTGCTTAACCTGATGGTATTCTTCCATGAAGAGATCCTATATTAATTACTATAAGAATTATAAAACTATAAATAGGCAAATTCAATCTAGTCTTTTTTAAGTAGTACCATGAAAGCTTCTGGAGGAATTTCTACCCTACCGATCATTTTCATCTTCTTCTTACCTGCTTTTTGCTTGGCCCAAAGCTTCTTTTTACGGCTGATGTCGCCACCATACAATTTGGCAGTTACATTTTTGCCCATTGGGCGAATGTTTTCACGGCACAATATCTTGCCGCCAATCGCAGCCTGCAAGCTTACCTCAAAAAGCTGCCGTGGAATTACGTCTTTAAGCTTTAACACAACTTGGTTTCCAATTCTTTCCGCTTCGGACCTATGAACTATCAAGCTCAAACTATCCACCGGCTCACCAGCTACCAATATATCAACTTTAACCAAATCTTCCGTGCGGTATTCATCTAGATCATAACTAAACGATCCATAGCCAGATGTGGTGCTCTTGAGATTGTCATAAAAATCTGTAAGCACATTAGCCATAGGCGCCTGGAAGCTCACAAGAGCTAAGCCTTCGTCGATGTAATCCAAATTAGTCTGCAAACCGCGTACCGAAGTTATTAACTGCATAACATTGCCAACATATTGCGAAGGAACAATAATTTCCCCTTTCATCCATGGCTCTTTGATTTGCTGAATTTGCGTTGGGTCGGGCAATTCGCCAGCACTTTTAATATCTATCTCTTCGCCGTTATTTGTGATTACTTTATAATCCACACTCGGATTGGTAACTACTAAGCTTAGATTATATTCACGCTCCAAACGTTCTTTTATAATTTCTAAGTGTAAAAGACCTAAAAATCCGACGCGGAATCCAAAACCCAGCACTACTGAATTTTCAGGATCGTATTCAAGTGCCGAATCATTTAGTGCTAGCTTTTCTAAAGCGTCTTTTAAGTTCTGGTAGTCTTCGGAGCTAGTTGGGTAAAAACCGGCATAAACATATGGCCGAACTTTTTTGTACCCTGGCAGTGCTTCGCTTGCTGGATTTGTTTTGGCAATCACGGTATCACCCACACGGGCATCGGCAGTAGTCTTAAAGTTAGTTACGATGTAACCAATTTGTCCGCAAGTTAAATCAGCATCTGCTGACATGGTCGGGTTAAAATGCCCACACTCTAATGCAATAGTGTCTTTTTGTGATGCAAACATCGTAAGAGACTCGTTCTTTTTAAGGCTTCCGTCCGTAACGCGCACATAAAGTATTACCCCTCGGTATTCATCATAAACAGAATCAAAAACCAAAGCCCTGAGTGGAGCGTCGGTCTTTCCGGTTGGTGCCGGTACTAGCTCCACCACTTTATCTAAGACCTTCTCTACGTCAGTACCTTCTTTGGCAGAAATTCTAATAATTTCTTCTGGCCCACAGCCCAATAGGCTTGAAATCTCATCGGCGACTTTATCTGGCTCAGCCGCAGGAAGATCAATTTTATTAATAACCGGGATGATTGTAAGGTTCGCCTCCATCGCCAAATACACATTCGCCAGAGTCTGGGCCTGAATTCCTTGGCTAGCATCAACAATTAATATCGCGCCTTCACAAGCCTGAAGGCTACGGCTAACTTCGTAAGTAAAATCCACATGCCCTGGTGTATCGATAA
>JBIIIT010000036.1:0-4774 GCA_044234435.1 Candidatus Saccharimonadia bacterium
GAAGTAAGCCTAGTGGCAATTATTGACGCTGATAAAGAGGGCTTTTTACGCTCCGAAACTTCACTCATTCAAACGATAGGTCGCGCGGCCAGGCATCAAGAGGGTAAGGTAATTATGTACGCAGATAACATGACAGGAAGTATGCAACGCGCAATCGATACAACTAAGAACAGACGCGAGCTACAAGAGCGCTACAATAAAGAACACGGAATTACCCCAACAACTGTTAAAAAGGCCATTGCTGATTCGCTGCGAGCTGAAGTAGAAGCAGAAACGGTAGATGTGGAAGCGATTGATTTTTATAAAGTACCTAAAGATGAGCTTGCATATTTGAGTAAGCAATTGACAGAGCAGATGGAAATGGCCGCATCAAATCTGCAATTTGAAAAAGCTGCCGAATTGCGCGACCAGATCGAAGAAATAAAAGACATTATAAAAAGTAAAAAAGTAAAATAGCTTAAGACCTATACTCTTGAAATATATTGACATCAAGAGTACAATTGATAGCTGATTTTGCGTCCCAATAATCGCTTAATCGAGGAGAACTTATGCACGATAAGATAATTGTAAAGGGTGCTCGAGAACACAACCTCAAAAACATCGACGTCGAAATACCGCGCGACAAGTTGGTGGTGATTACTGGACTCTCTGGAAGCGGTAAATCTTCATTGGCGTTTGATACTATTTATGCCGAAGGCCAGCGAAGATATGTAGAAAGCCTAAGCGCCTACGCCAGGCAATTTTTGGGTTTAATGGAAAAGCCAGATGTCGATCAGATTGAAGGCTTGAGCCCGGCTATCTCGATTGATCAAAAGTCCTCTAGCCGAAATCCGCGCAGTACAGTTGCGACTGTTACTGAAATATATGATTATTTGCGATTATTGTTCGCAAGAGTTGGAGTTCCACATAATCCTAAGACCGGTGAAATATTAACCAAGCAAACACCACAGCAAATTGTGGACTTGATCTTGGAATATCCAAAAGATACTAAGGTCGTTTTGCTCGCACCAGTTGTTAAGGATAAAAAGGGCGAGCACGTACATTTGCTTTCAGAGGTTCAGAAGGCCGGATATAGTCGTATACGTTTGGATGGAAATATTATTCCAATTGATGAAGTTCCTAAGCTCGATAAACAAAAGAAGCATACAGTCGAAGTGGTAACTGATCGCTTAACTATAGACAAAGACAATCCTCAGCGTTTGGTAGAGTCGGTCGAGGCTGCGCTGCATTTAGGCGAGGGCGTAATCAGTGTTTTAAATTATGATACAAATGAAGAGAAGCTTTATTCGGAGCACTACACCACCGCCGATTCAGATTTTGCTCTTCCTGAAATTGAGCCAAGGCTATTCAGTTTTAACTCGCCGCACGGTGCTTGCCCGAATTGTATGGGCTTGGGATCTCTACTTGTGATTGATCCAGAATTAATTATTCCTAACCGAAATTTAAGTATTCTAGAAGGTGCAATTCGTCCTTGGAGTCGGACAACCCAAAGGCTAAATTGGTACACTAAGTTGGTGCAAGCAGTCGCAAAAGCTCACAAATTTAGCATTGAGAAGCCCGTCGATAAACTCAGCCAAGATCAGCTATACACTATTCTTTATGGAACAGGCGATGAAGAAATTGGTGTTCCTGGCCCTGGTGGCAGAACTTACAAGACAAAGTTTGAAGGCATAATTCCTAATTTAGAGCGTCGTTACCGCGAATCAGACAGTGATTTTGTCAAAAAAGAAATTGAAAAGTACATGACAAGCCAAATTTGCGGAGTGTGCGATGGTAAAAGGCTCAAGCCGGAAGTTTTGGCTGTAACTATAGACAATAAATCAATCGCTGATATATCGGAGATGACAGTAGAGGATGCACTAGCCTACTACAAAGGATTAAAGCTTGGTGATCAAGAACAGAAAATAGCTAATCAAATTACTAAAGAAGTTTTGTCGCGTTTAACATTCTTAAATGATGTTGGCTTGAGCTATCTGAGCTTAGATAGAAGTGCCAATACTTTAGCTGGTGGGGAAGCTCAGCGAATTCGTTTAGCAACTCAAATTGGATCTAGTTTAATGGGTGTATTATACATTTTGGATGAGCCATCAATTGGTTTGCATCAGCGCGATAATGACCGTTTAATCGCAACACTTAAGCGACTAAAAGAGCTTGGTAATACAGTTATTGTGGTAGAGCACGATGAAGACACTATTAAAATGGCGGATTATGTAATTGATATTGGCCCGGCCGCTGGTGAGCATGGAGGTAAAGTTGTAGCCGCCGGAAGTCCTGCCGAAGTTGCTAAAGTCAAAGATTCTCTTACTGGACAGTACTTAAGTGGAGCCAAAAAGATCGAAGTTCCAAAAGAGCGACGAAAGTCCAATGGTAAGTCATTAAAAATTATTGGTGCAACCGAGCATAACTTAAAAGATGTTACTGCCGAAATACCTCTTGGCATTATGACTGTAGTTACAGGTGTATCTGGATCCGGTAAAAGCTCACTAATAAATGATATTCTGGCGCGTCGATTGAGCCAGGAATACCACCGCAGCCAAGAGCCCGCTGGTAAATGCAACGCAATCGAGGGCACCGAAAATCTTGATAAGGTGATTGATATCGACCAGAGCCCAATCGGCCGGACGCCGCGAAGTAACCCAGCTACATATACTGGAGCGTTCAATGACATTCGTGAGCTTTTTGCGATGACCGCAGAAGCCAAGATTCGTGGTTATAGTGCCGGTCGTTTTAGCTTTAATGTTAAGGGTGGACGCTGCGAAAACTGTAAGGGCGATGGAATTATTAAGATTGAAATGCACTTCTTGCCAGATGTTTATGTCACCTGCGATGTTTGTAAAGGAAAACGCTACAACCGTGAAGCTCTCGAAATAGTCTATAAAGGCAAAAATATCTCTGATGTTTTAGAAATGACCGTCGAGGAGGCCTGTGATTTCTTTGGAAATATTCCTGCTATCAGTCGAAAGCTAGAAACTCTTAAGAGTGTCGGTCTCGGCTATATCAAGCTTGGTCAGCCAGCTACAACGCTCTCGGGTGGTGAAGCACAGCGAATTAAACTCGCTTCAGAATTGAGCAGGCGAGCCACCGGCCGTACGCTTTACATTCTTGATGAGCCAACTACAGGATTACATTTCGAGGACGTTAAAAAGCTTTTAGAAGTTTTGGACGCACTCGTAGCGATGGGGAATTCGGTACTGATAATCGAACATAACCTAGATGTTATTAAAAGCGCAGACTGGATAATAGATCTCGGACCAGAAGGCGGCAGTAAGGGTGGAACCATCTTGGGCAGTGGAACGCCAGAGCAAATCGCTCAAATTAAAGATTCTCATACCGGCAAATATCTCAAGAAGCTTTTAAAATAATAATTGCAACATATCTGTAAAAACCTTATGATTAGAGTACATTTAAATAAGGTGAGTTTAGATTGCCAAATTCAATCACATATAAAATCAAATTAGTCATTGGTGCATTTTTTGTATTTGCATTTGTTTTTGCTTTATCAAAACCAGCCGAGGCGACTGTTTATGATGTTACCCCAAGCAGTGCTTGTAGCCTTAGTGATGCAATTGTTGCTGCAGGAAACCCCGGGGGTTACGGAGCTTGTGCTGGCGGAGGACCATCCAATACGATCAATGTTGGGGCTGGAGTTTATACGATTATCGGTAGCTTGCCAGATGTTAATTACGATGGTGATTTGTCTATAGTTGGCGAAAACCCAACCACAACTATATTAGATGGAAATGCATCAAATGCAGGTCTTAGGATTGACCCGCCCTCCGAGGGTAATAATTATTTAATTAGTAATCTTACGTTTAGAAATTTTGTGAGCTTGGTGAGTGGTCCTTATGATTTCAGAACTGCCTTGGCCACCTACAGAGGCAATATGGCAGTCAATAATATAATTGTCAGAAACAATCAGTGCTCGAACCCAAATATTCCTGTATGTACTCTATTCGGCAATAAAGGTGATGCCAACACTATTTTCAGCATGACAAACAGTTCTTTTTATTATAATTTTGGGGGTTTCCTATTCGCTCAGGGTACGTTTGACTCTGAAAACAATGGCGACATTACATTAAATATGATCAACAACACGTTTAGTAACAATAACTCTGCAGCATTCAATATCACAAATATTTCTTCTGGAGCAACTGTCGTTGCAAATTTAATAAACAATACAATAGCCAACAACGCCGGGCTGGGATTCGACGGAATTTTCGTTTTAAATTTAAACAGTCCGGAAGCTACAACATACCCAGTGAGTGTTAATCTAAAAAACAATATTTTTTATGCGAATAATGTAGATGTTGGCGGCGGGAGCTGTCCAACAACCTTAAAGCCCGGGGATTCTATAATTTCACAGGGCGGAAACCTATCTAGCGATTCGTCTTGCCTGTCTTATTTTATCTCTAGCGATAAAAGCAATGTCGACCCGCTACTCAACGTTTTAACACTAGATAATGGCACATATGTTAGGCCTTTAGCTGCTAATTCCCCAGCGATTGGCTCGGCCATATCATCTGGAGCTCCGTCTACGGATCAACGCGGAGTAACTAGGCCTCAAGGAGGCTCGTACGATAGCGGAGCTTATGAATACAACGGCCCTGGGGTACCGAGCGGTGGCACACCATACCCTGCTGCAGGTTACTTGGTAGGAACGGGCAAAGATCTTCGTTGGTTGCTTATAGCTACGGCTTTTTTAATTACAAGCGGTTTACTTTTTGCTATCAAAAACTTCCACTATCACAAAAGTAAAAAGACTGAGATTAAATAA